>NZ_JBEPSM010000006.1 GCF_040548815.1 Kaistia defluvii
CGACCATCACGTTGAAGAGGATGTCCGTCTGGCCCGGCGCGGTTATGAAAAACGGCAGGTGTTCGATCGCCACCGGGTGAATTTTATCGTCCATCTATCCCCCACTCCCAAGATATGGATCCTGGGTGACGCTGCTGCTGCGGGCCATCCGACCATCGAACGGCCAGTCGTTCGCAAGGGCGGGCGTGTCTTCGCCCGACCCGTTTCCGGCCGCCAAGGTGAACTATTCCAAAGAGTGGCCCCGCTTCCCAAGAGCGTTACGCCTGCCGGAATGATGTTACTTGTTTTCCGGGCGTTGGAAAGTGGCGACGCAAATTCGTCGACGGATGGCGGCGCATCCGGACCCAGCCGGCGCAGGTGCCGCACGGACGTTTGGTGCGCGACGTCCGGCCCATCGTGTCAGTTCGGATTCTCAGCCGGGCGCCGGCGAGAGCGCCATGGCTCTTGTCTATGACATGGCCCGGCTCGTCATAGGAATAGGACCGGCCGCCTGGGTGGTCCTATCAGCAGCATCGATATCCTCGCCAGAATAGGCATCAGCAGAGAAGGCAGTCTTGCCGCCTTCGAAGATGCGGGTCCGGTAGCCGAGTTGGAGTTGCCATTGCGGCCCTCGATCCTCTCCTTGTCCGAATAGGCGGCCGCGACCGTCAGGCTCAGGCCTGATGGCTGGTGCATCGAGCGATCGATCGGGACTGATTGTCGGCGGGCTGGGAATAGGCCAACGCGCCGGAAACCTCGAAGTCCCCAAGCGTCTGCCGATAGCGCGCGGCAATAGCCGTGGTGGGCACGACCTGCGTACCGACCGAGGAGGCGAGGCTAAAGCCGTAGAATTGCGGCGTGTCATAGCGGACGCGCGGCTTGCGGCTCGGCGGGCTCTCGGCACGGGATGTTTTGTCGCGACGTTCTGGGGTCGAAGGTAATTTTCGCGGCGCCGACTCTCGTGCTATCGCTGCCGGCAGGGGGAAACCGCATTGAAGCTCCGCTTGCGCCAAGGATTGTCGGCTGAGGTGACGCTGTTCGTCGCCTTCATGCTCGTCATCCAGCTCCTGTTCAGCGGGCTTTCTCTCGGCGCCAGGGCGGCCACGCTCGATTCCGGCGCGCTCAGCCACGTCCTCTGCACCAGCGAGGGTCGCACGGTCGCGGCCGGCTCCTCGACCGATGACGCGCCCATCGCCCACGCCATCGATTGCTGCACCTTCGGCTGCAGCATGGTCGGCGGCGCCGTGCCGACGGCGCCGGACGAAAGCGCCGCGCTGACCAACCGGCTGCGCTTCGTGACCAAGCCCGCGCCGGCATCGCCCCGGCTGGTCGCGCATGTCGAACGCAAACCGCAAAATCCAAGGGCGCCTCCCGGGCAGGTCTGACCTGTTTCCGGCTCGCTGAGCCGGCTCATCCGATCCTTTCCACCCTTTCGGGTGGACCTGCCCTTCTTGGAGTGAACCCATGTTTGTTCACCGTTTCTCGACGCGCCTTTCGACCCTGGTTTCCGCCGCGGCGCTGGTCGCGCTCGGCGCTTCCGCCGCATCCGCCCACATCACACTGGAAACCCAGCAGGCGCCGGTCGCCTCGACCTACAAGGCCGTATTCCGCGTCGGCCATGGCTGCGAAGGCAAGCCGACGATCAAGGTCCGCGTCCGGATCCCGGACGGCGTCATCGCCGTCAAGCCGCAGCCCAAGGCGGGCTGGGCGATCGAGAAGGTCAAGGGCTCCTATGACAAGGCCTATGACTATTACGGCACGCCGACGACGGAGGGCGTGAAGGAGATCGTCTGGAGCGGCGGCAGCCTGCCGGATGACGAATATGACGAGTTCGTCCTGCGCGCCTATCTGACTGGCGATCTGAAGGCCGATACGACGCTCTACTTCCCGGTCGTCCAGGAATGCCCGGACGGCGCGGTCGAGCGCTGGATCGAGATCCCCGCCCCCGGCAAGAGCGCCGACGACTATGAGCAGCCGGCGCCCGGCGTGACGCTGTTGCCGAAGAAATAAAGCGCGTTTCCGCAAGATAGAGGAATCGCGATTTCCTACGCGGATCCGGCGCGTCCATGCGGGCGTGCCGGATCCGTCGCATGGGATCGCCGGACAGGAGCGGGACGATGGTCACCATCGCGACCGGATGGACACGCGTTTTGCTGGCGGCGCTGGTGCTGGTGGCGGGCCTGCTGGCGGCCGGGGAGGCCCTGGCGCATGCCTCCCTGATCCGCGCCAGCCCGATAGATGGCTCGGTCGTGGCGACGGCGCCGCCGGCCTTTTCGCTCACCTTCAGCGAGCCCACCTCGCCGCTTTCCCTCAAACTGGTTCGTCCGGATGGCTCGACCGTCGCGCTCGATGGGTTCACGTTGCGGGACGCGACCGTCGATATCCCGGCGCCGGCCGGGCTTGGCAACGGCACCCATGTTCTGAGCTGGCGCGTCGTCTCGGAGGATGGCCACCCGATCGGCGGCTCCGCCGTGTTCTCGATCGGCGCGCCGAGCGCGGGGGGATCGAAGGCCGCCGTCGAGGCCATCGACGTACCGGTTCGTGGCGCGGTCTGGCTTGGTAAGCTCGTCACCTATGCGGGCCTCTACCTCGGCGTCGGCGGCGCGTTCTTCGTCAGCCTTGCCGGCGGCGGGGGCCGATCGCGCCGGTTCTGCGCCGGATGGATTTTGGCGGGCCTCGTCGCGGTGCCGCTTTCGCTGGGTTTCCAGGGGCTGGATGCGCTCGGCCCTCCGATCGGCAGCATCCTGCAGCCGGTCGTCTGGAAGACCGGGTTCGGCACCAGCCTGGGCACGCTCGCCTGCCTGGCGCTGGCCGCGCTGATCGCAGCCTTCGCCGCCCTTTTTACGGGTGGTGTATTGGCGAAGATCCTGTCGTTCGCCGCGCTCGCGCTCACCGGCGTCGCGCTGGCCTCCAGCGGGCATGCCAGCGCCGCCCATCCGGGCTGGCTGACGCGGCCGGCGGTGTTCCTGCATGGCGTGGGCATCGCGTTCTGGGCCGGGGCGCTGTTTCCGCTTGCACTGGCGCTGGCATCGCCGGCGCCCGAAGCAGCGACGGCGCTCCGCCGGTTTTCGAAGCTCGCGCCCTGGTTCGTCCTGCCGCTGGTCGGCGCCGGGCTGCTGCTGGCGCTGGTGCAGGTGCGGGTGCCGGAGGCGCTCTGGACCACCAACTATGGCCTCGTTCTCCTCGCCAAGCTCGCCTTGCTGATCCCGCTGTTTGGGCTGGCCCTGTTCAATCGCCTGCGCCTGACGGAGCCCGCCGGCAAGGGGGACGCGCGGGCGATCGCGCAGCTGCGCCGGTCGATCGCCGCCGAGTTGCTGCTGGTCGTCGTGATCTTCGCGGTCGCCGCGCTCTGGCGCTTCACGCCGCCGCCGCGCGCGCTGGCGGAGGCGGCTGCCGCGCCGGCCGCGATCCATATCCATGCCGCCCAGGCGATGGCCGATCTGGAAATCGCGCCGGGCCGCGCCGGCGTCACCAGCGCCACCATTTCCGTCATGACGGGCGATTTCGGCCCACTCGACGCCCAGGGCGTGACGCTGGTGCTGTCCAATCCGGATGCCGGCATCGAGGCGATCCGTCGCGAGGCGAAGAAGCCCGGCGACGGAACCTGGCGCATCGACGACCTGACCCTGCCGGTCGCCGGCCGCTGGCATGCGCGGATCGATATCCTCGTCTCCGACTTCGAACTGGTGAAGCTCGAGGACGTCATCGAGATCCGCCCCTGAAGAGGGGCGGTGCTGCCTCAGCGAACCGAGGAGAAGGCGGTCGGCTGCAGGAACGAGCTCGCGACATTGGCGACGATCAGGCCGTCCTTTTCGCTGTCGGCGCGGGCGGCGATCCATTCCGGGTCGGCCATGAAGGCGTTCCAGCGCGCCTCGCGGTCGGCCAGGCTGTCCCAGGCGATCATGTAGGTCAGGTCGTTGTTGGCCGGACCGATCAGCGTCGTCCAGAATCCGGCCTGCCGGATGCCGTGCTTTTCCCAGATCCGCAGCGTGTGGTTCTGAAACCGGTTCTGAAGGGCGGCCATGCGGCCGGGCAGGCAGGAATAGACTCGCAGTTCATAGATCATTCGCGTCTCGACCGGTTGGGTTGGCGTTGTCTTGTGGGGCGGAAGGCGGTTGTCCGAAGACAAGCCTGTTCGCTCGGCCAAGGCAAGGGCGGTTTGCCGATCCGGGCTCGCGCGCTGTTGTATACCCCACTTTATCATAGTCATTCTAAAGTGAGATGACGCGACGTAAATGTGCTAGACTGACCCTGCGGCGGGCGCCTTGATCCCGTCATGAGGCCAAAACGTCGCCGCGCGAAGCCGTCTGGTTGCGATTCCGGCGATTGTTGGGAGGTTTCCATGATCTTTCGGCGCTGTGCAGCGTGGCTCGGTGCCGGTGCGATCCTCGTCCTGCTGCCGGTGGCGGCGCTGGCGGATGGCGAACCGGCCCTGGGTGAAAAAGTCTTCCTGAAGTGCAAATCCTGCCACCAGATCGGCGAGGGCGCCAAGAACGCCGTCGGGCCGGAGCTGAACGGCCTGTTCGGGCGCAAGACCGGCTCGGTGCCGGGCTACAACTATTCGGCCGCCAACAAGAATTCGGGCATCGTCTGGGACGAGACGATCTTCCGCGAATACATCCAGAATCCCAAGGGCAAGATCCCCGGCACCAAGATGACTTTCCCGGGGCTCAAGAACCCGAAGGATATCGACAACATCGTCGCCTATCTCAAGCAGTTCGGTCCGGACGGCAAGAAGATGTAGGCGCGGGGGACAGGGGCGCTCGCGCCCGTCGTCGTGGCAGGGATGAAAAGGCATGCCGATCGCGATAGTCCTGGGTCTGGTGGTCGTCGGCTCGGTGCTGTTTCACTTCGTGAGCCCGTGGTGGTTTACGCCCATCGCCTCGAACTGGGGCTATATCGACGACACCATCAACATCACCTTCTGGATCACCGGTGCGGTCTTCGCCGCCGTCGTGCTGTTCATGGCCTATTGCCTGCTGCGCTTCCGGCACAAGCCCGGAAGCCGCGCCGCCTACGAGCCGGAGAACCGCCGGCTCGAAAGCTGGCTGGCGATCGGCACCGCGGTCGGCGTCGCCGCGATGCTGGCGCCGGGGCTGGTCGTCTGGGCGCATTTCATCCGCGTGCCGGCCGGCGCCACCTCGGTCGAGGTGGTGGGCCAGCAATGGCAATGGGCCTACCGGCTCCCCGGCAAGGACGGCAAGCTCGGCGCGGCCGATACGCGCGAGGTCAACGACACCAATCCGCTCGGCATCGATCCGAATGACCCGAACGGCCGCGACGACGTCATCGTGCAGGGCGGCGAACTGCATCTGCCGGTCGGCAAGCCGGTGGCGCTGCTGCTGCGCTCGCTCGACGTCGTGCATGATTTCTTCGTGCCGGAGTTCCGCGCCAAGATGGACATGATCCCGGGCTCGGTCACCTATTACTGGCTGACGCCGACCCGTACCGGCAGTTTCGAGGTGCTGTGCGCCGAACTTTGCGGCGTCGGCCATCCCTATATGCGCGGCACGGTCGTGGTCGAGGCGGAGGCCGACTACCAGGCCTGGCTCGCGCAGCAGCAGACCTTCGAACAGATGCGGGCGCCGGCCCAGACTGGCGCCCTGAACTAGAGGATTCTTCCGGCGGCCGGACGGTCGGCGCAGGCAGGGACGAGGCAAGCTAGGCCGGGACGGCGCGCGGCGCCGCCCCGCAACGCAGCGGGTGGCGGCTCATGGTCGATGTCACGCATGGCGGATCCATATCGGACGGAACGGCTTCCGGCGCGGCGCCGGCCTTCGAGATCGGCGAGCCGGATCTCTACCACCCCAGGAGCTGGGTGACGAAATACGTCTTCTCGCAGGACGCCAAGGTCATCGCCATCCAGTACGGGCTGACGGCGATGGCGATCGGCCTCGTGGCGCTGGTGCTGTCCTGGCTGATGCGGATGCAACTCGCCTTTCCCGGGCTGCTCCCCTTCATCGACGCCGACCATTACTACCAGTTCATCACCATGCACGGCATGATCATGGTGGTGTACCTGCTGACCGCGCTCTTCCTCGGCGGCTTCGGCAACTACCTGATCCCGCTGATGCTCGGCGCGCGGGACATGATGTTTCCCTATCTCAACATGCTGAGCTACTGGATCTATCTCGCCGCCGTGCTGCTGCTGGCCGCGGGCTTCTTCGTGCCGGGCGGGCCGACCGGCGCGGGCTGGACGCTCTATCCGCCGCAGGCGATCCTTGCCAACACGCCAGGCCAGTCCTGGGGCATCGTGGTGATGCTCGCCTCGCTGATGCTGTTCATCATCGGCTTCACCATGGGCGGGCTCAACTATGTCGTCACCGTGCTGCAGGGGCGCACGCGCGGCATGACGCTGATGCGCATGCCCCTCACGATCTGGGGCATCTTCACCGCCACGGTGATGGCGCTGCTTGCCTTCCCGGCGCTGTTCGTCGGCGCCGTGATGATGCTGTTCGACCGCCTGCTCGGCACCAGCTTCTTCATGCCGGCGATCGTCGTGACCGGCGAACAGGCGCCCTATGCGGGCGGCAGCCCGATCCTGTTCCAGCACCTGTTCTGGTTCTTCGGCCATCCCGAGGTCTACATCGTCGCGCTGCCCGCCTTCGGCATCGTCTCCGACCTCATCAGCACCCATGCCCGAAAGAACATCTTTGGCTACCGGATGATGGTCTGGGCGATCGTCGGCATCGGCGCGCTCTCCTTCGTGGTCTGGGCGCACCACATGTATGTGAGCGGCATGAATCCGGGCTTTGGCTTCTTCTTCGCCACAACGACGCTGATCATCGCCATCCCGACCGCGCTCAAGGTCTATAACTGGGTGCTGACGCTCTGGCGCGGCGACATCCATTTCACCGTGCCGATGCTGTTCGCGCTCGGCTTCATTGTCACCTTCCTGAATGGCGGGCTGACCGGCCTCTTCCTCGGCAATGTCGTGGTCGACGTGCCGCTCTCCGACACGATGTTCGTGGTGGCGCATTTCCACATGGTGATGGGCGTCGCGCCGATCCTCGTCATCTTCGGCGCGATCTATCACTGGTATCCGAAGATCACGGGCCGGATGCTGAACACGACCTTGGGCAAGATCCATTTCTGGGTCACCTTCCTCGGCGCCTATCTGATCTTCTTCCCGATGCATTATCTCGGCCTGCTCGGCGTGCCGCGGCGCTATTACGAGATGGGCGAGACGGCCTTCGTGCCGCATTCGGCGGCGACGCTGAACATCTTCATCACCGTTGCTGCGCTGGTGGTCGGCGCGACGCAGATGCTGTTCCTGTTCAACCTCGCCTGGAGCCTCCGGCATGGCCGCGAGGCCGGCGGCAATCCGTGGCGGGCGACGACGCTGGAATGGCAGACGCCGCAAACGCCGCCGGCGCATGGCAATTGGGGCGCCGAGCGGCCGGTGGTCTATCGCTGGGCCTATGATTATTCCGTGCCGGGCGCCCCCCAGGACTTCCTGCCGCAGAACGACCCGGGGACGGATCTCACCACATCAGGCGAAGCGGTCGCGGAGGGCGCGCGATGAGCGCCATCCTCGTCTTCCTTGTCGTGATCCTGGCCATCGCCTTTGGCTGGCTCTGGCGCCAGGGCATCCTGACGAAGCCCTGGCTCGAGGTCGGCGTCGCCGGCCCGTCGGCGCCGCCCGATCGCTCCGCGGCGCTGGGCGCCAGGGTCGGGCTCGCCGTGTTCCTGGCGGTGGTGGGTTCGCTGTTCGCGCTCACCGTCAGCGCCTATCTCATGCGCGCCGGGCTCGGGGATTGGGAAGCCGTGCGCATGCCCGGCATCCTCTGGGTCAATACCGGCGTGCTGGCGCTGAGCAGCATCGCGCTGGAGACCGCACGGCTGGCCGCCCGGCGCGGCGACATGGAGGGGGTGCGCGTCGGTGTGCGGGCGGGAGCGTTCACCGCGCTGCTGTTCCTCGTAGGCCAGTTGCTTGCCTGGCGGCAACTGCATGCCGAGGGCTATTTTCTCGCCGGCAATCCGGCGACCGCCTTCTTCTATCTCGTCACCGGGCTTCATGGGCTGCATGTCGCGGGCGGGCTGGCGGTGCTGGGACGCGTCGGCTGGCGGATGGAGCGCGGCGCCGGCATCGCGCAGCTACGGCTCGGCATCGATCTCTGCGCCACCTACTGGCACGCGCTGCTGCTGATCTGGCTGGTGCTGCTTGCCCTGCTCGCCAATTGGGTCGGCGATTTCGTCGCCATCTGCCGCCAGCTGCTGACCTAGGAGGCGCGAATGACCGAATCGTCGCTCCATCCCGCCGCCGCCCCGTCTGCCGAAGCGATGCCCAGCAGCGGCTGGCGCCGTTTCGTCGCCGACTGGGCTTCCGACCAGACCTCCTTCAAGGGCGTCTCCTGGGGGAAGGCCATGATGTGGGTGTTCCTGCTTTCCGACACCTTCGTCTTCGGCTGTTTCCTCGTCGCCTACATGACGGCACGCATGTCTACCACCGTGCCCTGGCCCAATCCGAGCGAGGTGTTCGCGCTCGAGATCGGCGGCACCGAGGTGCCGCTGATCCTGATCGCCATCATGACCTTCGTGCTGATCTCGAGCAGCGGCACGATGGCGCTGGCCGTGCATTACGGCTACCTGCGCGACCGCCGCAAGGCGGGCCGGCTGATGCTGGTGACGGCGCTGTTCGGCGCGTGCTTCGTCGGCATGCAGGCGTTCGAGTGGACGAAGCTCATCCGTGAGGGCGTCCGGCCCTGGGCCAATCCATGGGGCGCGCCGCAGTTCGGCTCGACCTTCTTCATGATCACCGGCTTTCACGGCACCCATGTCACGATGGGCGTGATCTTCCTGCTGGTGCTGGCGCGAAAAGTGCTGCGCGGCGACTACGAGACCGGCCGGCGCGGCTTCTTCACCAGCCGCCGCGGCCGCTACGAAGCGATCGAGATCATGGGCCTGTACTGGCACTTCGTCGATCTGGTCTGGGTCTTCATCTTCGCGTTTTTCTACCTTTGGTAGGAGGTTCGCATGGCCGATACGACCGCTCATGCCGAGGTCGGCGCCCCCGCCGCCGCGCCGGGGCATGCCGACACGCCACATCACCCGGTAAAGCTCTATCTCGCCGTCTGGGGTTGGCTGTTCGTGCTCAGCGCCTGTTCCTACCTGGTCGATTATATCGGCCTGCATGGCTGGCTGCGCTGGACGCTGATCGTGCTGTTCATGCTGCTGAAGGCGGGCCTGATCGTCGCCATCTTCATGCACATGGCGTGGGAGCGGCTGACGCTGATCTACGCCATCCTGCTGCCGCCGCTGCTGGTGATGGTCTTCGTCGGCATCATGGCGTCGGAAGCGAACTACACGCTGCTGACGCGGGTGCTCTATTATGGCGGCGGCAATTAGAGCTGCCCGGAGCGGGGAATTTCGGTGCGTGCCGCAAAGGCGCGCCCCTTAAAAACGCCGGCGGCGGCGCCTTTTAGCAGCCATCCTCCGTTCGGCATTGTTTCACGTGAACCGGTCAGGTGCGGGCGCCGGGCGGCCGGCGGCGGACCGAATTCCGGGCGCGCAGGCGGGCCCGCTTCTTGGCTTCGCGCGCCTGGTGGCGGTTGACGATCAGGTTCAGCGATTCGTTGACGCGCGCCCGCCAGTCGCCGCCATCGGAGCCGAAATAGTCGATCACCCGATTGCTGAGCGGCAGCGTCACCACGGTGACGATCTCCGCTTCCGCCGCGGCCTTGCGCCGCCGGGCGGGGATGGTCTCGCCATTCGGGAGCGGAAACATGTCCGTTCCGGCTCCATCAGGGGCCGGAACGGTCTCGAAGTCTGAGGATTTTGTCGAACTTGACATGATCATCCTGGTGTCGAAGTTTCTTCTTCTACACCAAAGATAACGTAACGTCATGTTCCGCACAGTGATCTAGATCACAGAGCGAACAGGTTCGGCTAAAGCAGCGCCTGCTCGATATCGGCGATCAAATCCTCCGCCGCCTCGATGCCGGCCGAGAACCGCACCAGCCCGTCCGAAATGCCGATCGCCTCGCGCTGTGCCAGCGGAATCGAGGCATGGGTCATCGTGGCCGGATGCTCGATCAGGCTTTCGACGCCGCCCAGGCTCTCGGCGAGGGTAAACAGCCGCACGCGTTCGAGGAAGCGCTTGGTGCCCGCGAGATCGCGATCGAACTCGACGCTGATCATGCCGCCAAAGGCGTGCATCTGCCGCTTTGCGATGGCGTGCTGCGGATGGCTTTCGAGGCCGGGATAGATGACGTGCCGAACTTCCGGCCGCGCCTCCAGCCAGCGGGCGATGGCAAGGCCGTTCTCCGAATGCCGCTGCATCCGCAGCGCCAGCGTCTTCAGCCCGCGCAGCGCCAGGAAGCTGTCGAACGGCCCGGAAATGGCGCCGACGGCATTCTGCAGGAAGCGGATCTGGTCGACGATCTCCTGCTTCGGCCCGACCACAACGGTGCCGCCGATCATGTCGGAATGGCCGTTCAGATATTTGGTCGTCGAGTGCACGACGATGTCGATGCCAAGCTCCAGCGGGCGCTGGATGTAGGGGCTGGCAAAGGTGTTGTCGGCGACCGTGATCAGGCCGCGCCGCTTGGCGAGCGCCGCCACGGCTTCGAGATCGATGATGCGCAGCAGCGGGTTGGTCGGCGTCTCGACCCAGAGCAGCCTGGTCTCCGGCCGGATCGCGGCCTCGACGGCGGCGAGGTCGGTGAAATCGACGAAGCTCACCTCGAGTCCGGCGGTCCGCTTGCGCACCTTGTCGAGCAGGCGGAACGTGCCGCCATAGAGATCGTCGGTCGCGATGATGTGGTCGCCGACCGAAAGCAACTCCAGCGTGGTGGCGATCGCCGCCAGGCCCGAGGCGAAGGCGAAGCCGGCCGTGCCGCTTTCGAGATCGGCGATGGCGCGCTCGAAGGCGAAGCGGGTCGGGTTCTGCGACCGGCCATATTCGAAGCCCTTGTGCACGCCGGGGCTTTCCTGCGCGAAGGTCGAGGTGGCGTAGATCGGCACCATTACCGCCCCGGTCAACGGGTCGTGGCTCTGGCCGCCATGGATGGTGCGCGTCTCAAAGGCGAGGCGGTTCGGCTTCACGGGCTTGTTCAAAACGCTAACCTCTCATGATTGATCAGGTCCATCCGGGTGATGAGGCCTACGAATTCGTCGCCGTCCATGACGATCGCCACCTCGTTGCGCTCGAACACCGGCAGCAGCGCCTCGACCGGCTCGTCCGCCTGCAGCGTGTTGAGCGCGGTCACCATGGCATCGCGCACCGAGGCGCCGAAATCGCTGCGCCCGTCGCGGGCCTGCGGGCGGAGGCCGCCGAGCACGTCGCTCTCGTCGATCAGGCCGATCAGTTCGCCATGCTCGATCACCGGCAATTGCGAGACGTCGGCCGAGCGCATCCGCGCATAGGCGGTGGAGAGCGTGTCGTCCGGGGCGACCGTGACCGTGCCGCCCTCGGCGAAGCTGCGGGCGACGAGATCGCGCAGATTGCCGTGCCGGATCTTCTCGATCAGGCCCTGTTCGGCGACCCAGACATCGTTGAACACCTTGGAGAGATATTTGTTGCCGCTGTCGCAGACGAGGGTGACGACGCGCTGCGGCTCCTTCTGCTCGCGGCAATAGCGGAGAGCCGCGGCCAGCAGCGTGCCCGAGGATGAGCCCGCGAGAATGCCTTCCTGCGCCAGCAGGGCGCGGGCGGCGGCGATGCTTTCGCGATCGGTGATCGTATAGGCGCGCGAGACCAGCGAGAGGTCGGCATTGGGCGGCACGAAATCCTCGCCAATGCCTTCGACGGCCCAGCTTCCCGGCTCGATCGTCTCGCCGGTATTGACCAGCGGCGCCAGGATGGAACCCTTGGGGTCGGCCAGCACCATCTTCGTCTTGGGCGAGACGCGCTGGAAATAGCGGCCGATGCCGGTCAGCGTGCCGCCCGAGCCGACGCCGACCACCACCGCGTCGACTTCGCCGTCCAACTGCTCGAAGATCTCCGGGCCCGTCGTCGTCTCATGCGCGCGCGGATTGGCCGGGTTTGCGAACTGGTTGACGAAGAAGCCGCCGGTTTCCTCGGCGATGCGGGCGCCCATGTCCTGGTAGTAGTCCGGGTGGCCCTTGCCGACATCGGAGCGGGTCGTGCGCACGTCGGCGCCGATGGCGCGCAGATGCTGCACCTTCTCGCGCGACATCTTGTCGGGAACGATCAGGATCAGCTTGTAGCCCTTGGGCAGCGCCACCTGCGCCAGGCCGAGGCCGGTGTTGCCGGCCGTCGCCTCGACGATGGTGCCGCCGGGCGTCAGCCGGCCGTCGGCCTCGGCGGCGGCGATCATCGACAGCGCGATGCGGTCCTTGATCGAGCCGCCGGGATTCTGGCTCTCCAGCTTGACGAAAAGCCGGCAGGGGCCGGTGTCGAAGGTCGTCAGCTCGACGATCGGCGTGCGGCCGATCAGGTCGAGGCTGGAGCGGACCGGACGGGGCAGGAGCGCCTTGGCGCCGGCTTCGCTTGCCTTGTCGTTCCGGGTCGAGGCTGGGTCGGTCATCGAAAATCTCCACGCGCGGGTCGCGATGCGGCCAACAGCATGTAAGCTTGTGACGGGCCGCAACAAGGCTGTCCGTTCCCCCGCCGCCCGGTTCCCGGCAAAATCCTGCCTTGCCACAGCCGGGCCGGCTTCGCCCCTGCCAGCCCGAGAAGGGGCCGTTTGGCAGGCCGGCGCATTCCATCGCCTGGAATGCTGCCCGTTTGGGCAGTGCGTTTTATCCAACGACGCAAAAGTCGGCTTGCCGATCCGGAAAAGTCATTATAACGTCCTTACGTCATAATGAAGAAAGGCGGCCGAGACATCATCGGACCGTCGGCATTGAACGGAGGGGTTCCGTGACGATCAGACCTTTGATGGGCTTGTTCCTGGGTTCCGCCCTGGCCGCTTTCTCGAGTGTCGCCTGGGCCGAGGACGTGACCGTATCGTTCCTGACGCATTGGCCGCCGGAGACGGTTGCCAAGCTGGAGGCCGCCGCTGCCACCTACGCCAAGGATCATCCGGGCGTGAAGGTGGAGGTGCGCGCCGTGCCGTTCGGCGACCTGCTGACGACCCTGCGCTCGCAGGCCGGCCAGTCGGGCGGACCGACGATCACCGGCATCTACGATCTCTGGCTGCCGGAGCTGGCGCGCGACAAGCTCGTTAACGCCGCGCCGGAAGCCAATGCCACCGACGTCACGACCAACTGGCCGAAGGGCGTCGCGACGGCTGCCAGCGTCGGCGGCACGGTCTATGGCTATCCCAACGAGATCGACGTCTATGCGCTGAACTACAACAAGAAGCTGTTCGAGGAAGCCGGCATCCAGGAAGCGCCGAAGACCTGGGACGAGTTCTATGCTGCTGCCGAAAAGCTGACCAACAAGGACAATGGCCAGCAGGGCTTCGGCATGATCAACTCCTGGGCGGCGGGCGTCGTCCATCCCTTCGCCTCGCTGCTCGCCTCGAATGGCGGCGCGCTGGTGGTCGATGGCAAGCCGCAACTCGACAGCGACAATGCCAAGGCGACCTTCGAGCTCTATGAGAAGCTGATCCAGTCCGGCGCCTCGGTCGCCACCATGGGCACCGCCGACGCCAACACCACCGGCCCGTTCCTCGATAATTTCGTCTCCGGCAAGACCGGCATGATCATCATGGCGAACTGGTGGGAATCGGCGCTGAAGGCCGGCATGGGCGACCGCTTCGCCGATATCGCCACCGCGCCGATCCCGGTCGGCCCCAAGGGCGACGGACCGCACTCGATCTCCTATTCCTGGATGACCGTCGTCTCGGACGGCGCCACGGACGCGGAGAAGAAGGCGGCCTGGGACTTCCTCGCCTGGTTCAACGGTCCGACCTCGGGCGAGAACGGCGCTTCCGCCATGGGCGACCTGCTGCAGTCCATGGGCATCCTGCCGTCGCGTACCTCCGACGTCGCGGCCTTCTCCGAGCGTCTGAAGACGCCGTTCCTGGCCGGTTATGTCTCGGCCCTGTCCGAGGCGCGTCCGTTCCCGACCGTGCTGGGCGGCCAGGAATTCACGGAATCGCTGCAGGGCCATATCGAGGCGGTGCAGTTCGGCAAGGAAACGGCCGCCGAGGCCGCCGCCGCTGCCCAGGCCGACGCCGCGGCCATCCTCGAAAAGGCTGCGCAGTAAAAGCCTCCCCTCCGCCGTCATCCCGGGCTTGACCCGGGATCCATCCAGCCGACGCCCTTGGGAAGCTGAATGGATCCCCGCCTTCGCGGGGATGACAGAGAGGTTGCGGCGGGCTGCATCCTGCTCCCTCTCCCGTGACCGGGAGAGGGAGCCGGTCGAGCCACGACCCCAGACGGCCATGAACAGAGAACACGCATACCGATGAGCGGCTTCCGAAAATCGATCGTGGCCATGCTGGCGCCCAGCCTGGGGCTGATCGCGATCTTCATCCTGGTGCCGATCGCGCTCACGGTCTGGCTCGCCTTCACAAAATGGTCGTCGCAAACGCCGTTTTCGACCGCGACCTTCATCGGCCTCGACAATTTTCGCGAGATCTTCGGCGCGGGTTCCGTGGGGCGCGACTTCAAGGGCGCGCTCGTCAACACGGCGCTCTATTCGCTGATGTCGATCGCGCTGATCCTGCCGCTTTCGGTGCTGTTCGGCATGTTGATCCACCAGGCCGATCTCAAGGGCGCCAACATCCTGCGCACCATCCTGTTCGCGACCTATATGGTGCCGATGATCGCCGTGGCGCTGGTGTTCTCAAAGCTCTATTCGCCGTCGGAAGGCCCCATCAACCAGATCCTCGGCTGGGTCGGCATCGGCCCGCTGCCCTGGCTTTCCTCGCCCGATACGGCGCTGGTTTCCGTCGTGCTGCTCAACGTCTGGCAGCAGGTCGGCTATTTCACCATCCTGATCATCGCCGGCCTGACACAGATCCCGCAATCGATCTATGAGGCGGCGAAGATGGATGGCGCGCGCGGCCCGGCTCTGTTCGGCTTCATCACACTGCCGCTCCTGCAGCGCACGCTGCTGTTCTCCGCCGTCATCGCGCTGATCAATGCGGTGCAGGTTTTCGAGCCGGTGGCGCTGGTCACCCAGGGCGGCCCCGTCGGCTCGACCAATGTGATGACCTATCACATCCGCCGCGTCGGCATCGAGCGGGCCCAGGGCGGGCTCGGCTCGGCCATGTCGGTGACGCTGCTGCTGGCGCTGGTCGTCACGGTGACCGCCGTCTTCGCCCTGGCCCGCAGGGAGGATCGGCGATGAGCCTTCCCGCCACCACGCCGGCGCCCGGCGCCGCTTCGCCCGCCTGGCGCGGCATCCTCTATCTGCTGATGATCGCGATCGCCGTCGTCTCGGCCTTCCCGCTGGTCTGGATGGTGCTCTCCAGCCTGAAGACCCCGGCCGAGGCGATGCAGACCCCGCCGGTCTGGATTCCCGGAACGCCCAACCTCGACGCCTATAGCAAGGTGTCGGAACTGATCAGCGTCGGCCGCTCCTTCGCCAACTCGGCCCTGATCGCCGGCATCACCACGGCCGGCATCCTCGTCACCTCGCTGATGGCGGGCTACGCCTTCGCCAAATACCGCTTCCGCTACCGCGAGGTGCTGTTCGCGATCACCATCGCCACGATGTTCCTGCCGCCGATCGTGACGCTGATCCCGCTCTACCGGCTAGTCGGCTCGATCGGGCTGAATGCCAGCCTCGCCGGCGTCATCGTGCCGAACCTCGCCAACGCCTTCGGCATCTTCCTGATGCGCCAGTTCATCGCCGGCGTGCCGGACGAGCTGGTCGAGGCGGCCCGGCTCGACGGCGCCTCGGAATTCCGCATCGTCTTCACGATCGTTGCGCCGGCCGTCGCCCCGGCGCTGGCGGCGTTGGCGCTGTTCGCCTTTGTCTATCACTGGAACAGCTATCTCTGGCCGCTGACCGTTCTGCAGGGCAATTCGAGCCAGTATCCGATCGTCATCAGCCTCTCGCGCCTGCTCTCCTACAATCGATCGGCGGTCAATACGGGCCTCGTCATGGCCGGCGCGACGCTCGCCGTGCTGCCGCCGCTGATCCTGTTCGTGTTCCTGCAGCGCTTCTTCGTGCGCACCATCACCTCCTCGGGAATGACGGGCCAATGAGCACGCCATTCCGCCTGCGGGGACGGCCTTAAATTCCGCCGCGTCGCCACAGAAACCCACTTGTCAGCCTATGGCATCCAGCTAAAGTGATTACGACGTTATAACGACATAAGCACTGTCGCAGAGGGAAAGACCGGTTATGTTGAACGTACGCAGTCGTTTGAAATCCGCCGCCATCGGCGTGCTTGCCCTGACCGCCACCGCGCTTTCGGCCTCGGCCGGCGAGGTCACGCTCTGGAGCTGGCGCACCGAGGACCAGGCCGCGATGGAGAAGATCTTCGCCGCCTTTACCGCGAAGAACCCTGACATCACCGTCAAGCTGCAGTTCACGCCCGACGCCGATTACCAAAACCGGCTGTCGACGGCGCTGCGCGGCGGCAAGGGGCCTGATATCGCCCAGCTCAAGGCTTATGGCGAGCTTCAGCCGCTGGTCGATGGCGGCTATCTCGATGCGCTGAACGATAGCGTGCCGGAACTGAAGGACTTCACGCCCGCGGCGCTTGGCGGCTCGGTCGGCATCGCCGACGGCAAGATCTATGGCGTCCCTTATTCGACGCCGGTGATGGGCGTCTTCTACAACACCGAGATCTTCGAGAAGAACGGCATCGCCGTGCCGAAGACTTATGACGAATTCGTCGCCGCCTGCGAGAAGCTGAAGGCGGCCGGCGTGCTGCCGATCGCCGCCGGCGGCGCCAACGGTTCCGGCTGGGCGCTCGAGATCAATGCCGGCGTCGTGGGCCCGTCCGTCTATGGCGCAGGCTTCTATGACGAGATGATCAGTGGCAAGGCCAAGTTCACAGATGCGCGCTACGTCAAGGCGCTGGAGAAGATCAAGGCGCTGCAGCCCTACTACTCGGATGGCTTTGCCGGCGTCGACTACACCACGGCGACCCAGCAGTTCATCTCCGGCAAGGCTGCGATGTTCTTCGGCGGCGCCTGGGAGAATGGCAGCTTCAAGGCCCAGAATCCGAACCTGAAGTTCTCGATCTTCCCGTTCCCGGGCGACAAGGCCGAAGCGCAGCCGGCGGTGTCCGCCTTCTCGGACGGTTCCTACGGCCTCGTATCCGACAGCGAGAACAAGGAAGACGCCACCAAGGTTCTCTCCTTCATCGCCTCGCCCGAATTCGCCCAGCTCTTCGCCGACAATCTCGGCTGGCCGCCGGCCCGCTCCGGCGCGACGGCCAACGATCCCGTGCTGAAGTCGATGCTGGAAATGCAGGCCAACGCAACGCCCTATCTGACGCTGGTCGGTTTCCGCTGGCAGACGCCGACGGCTTCCTCAGTCGTCCAGGCCGAGATCATCGACATGATCGAAGGCAAGATTGCGCCGGAAAAGCTCGCCGCCGACGTCGATGCGGCCGTGTCGACCTGGTTCAAGCCGAAGCCGTAGTCGCAAGGCCCGGGGGCAGCGCCCGGGCGCATTCCTCCCGATATTCTCCCCGCGCCGAAGGAGGCGACCATGTCTGCAAGCCGCCTTCGGCGTGCGCCCATCGAGTGGCAAAAGCACCGCGCCGCGATCCTGTTCGTGCTGCCGGCACTGCTCATCTACTGCCTGTTCGTCGTCTATCCGCTGGCAAGCTCGCTCTGGGGCTCGCTGTTCGAATGGCGCGGCTTCCGTATGCGCGACTTCGTCGGGCTCGACAATTTCGCTCGCCTGTTTGTCGATCCGAGCTGGACGAAGCTTTCCGGCGCCTTCACGCACAATGTGTTCTGGTTCTGCGGCATCATGGTTCTGCAGAACGGCCTCGGGCTGATCTTCGCCTATCTGCTGTTCCTGCGTCGGCGCGGCACGGCCTTCCTGCAATCGGTGTTCTTCTTCCCGGCCGTGCTTTCGCCGGTCATCGTCGGCGCGCTCTGGCGGCTGCTGCTGACGCCGGATGGCGCTGTCGAGACGCTGCTGCACAATCTCGGCCTGCTCGAGGGCCGGCTCACCATTCTCGGCAATTCCACCTGGGCGCTCTGGGTTCTCGTCGCCGCCGACGCCTGGAACTGGATGGGGCTGCCGGTGCTGATTTTCACCGCCGGCCTCCGCCAGATCCAGCCGGAAGTGTTCGAGGCGGCGCGGCTCGATGGCGCCGGCAATGGCCGCATCCTCTGGTCGATCGCGCTGCCGCAACTCATGCCCTCGATCTCGTCACTGACGACGCTGACCTTCATCAACACCTTCAACCAGTTCGACCTCGTCTATGTGATGCAGGGCGTGCAGGGGAACCCGAACTTCGCCACCGATACGCTGGTGACCTACTTCTTCCGCCTCGCCTTTGGCGCGGAGGGCGCGGTCGGCATCACCGATATCGGACTGGCGCTCGCGCTTGGCACCTTGCTCTTCCTGTTGCTCACGGTCGTGACCATCGGCCTGTTGCGCTTCTTCGAACGCCGGACGGTGCGGTTCTGATGACCAATCTCGACATCTCGCAACGCATCCGGCAACTGCCGGGCTGGATCGTGCTGGCGCTCTGGGCGCTGGTCGTCGCCGTCCCGCTCTACATTCTCGTCGTCTCCTGTTTCAAGACGACTGCCGAGATCTATGGCGACCGCTTCGGCCTGCCGACGAACTGGACGCTCGATAATTTCGCCAATGCCTGGACCCAGGCACAATTCGCCCGCTACATGTGGAACTCCTTCGCCGTCACCGGCGGCGCGGTGGTCCTGACGCTCGTCGTCTCGGCGATGGCGGCATTTCCGCTTTCCCGCTACCAGCTCGGCTGGTCGTCGCCAGTGCTGGCCTTCTTCCTCGCCGGCGTCATGCTGCCAATCCGCCTCGCCTCGGTCGAGCTGTTCTCGCTGATGAAGACGCTCGACCTGCTCGACAGCCGGCTCGGCCTGATCCTCGTCTATTCGGCGATCCGAATTCCCTTCGCCGTGTTCATCCTGGCCAACTTCATGCGCGTCCTGCCGCGCGAACTGGAGGAGGCGGCCCGGCTCGACGGGGCCAAGGAATGGCGCATCCTGTTCCGCATCATCCTGCCAACGATCAAGCCGGCGGTGGCGATCGTCGCCATCTTCACGGCGATCGCGGTGTGGAACGACTTCTTCTTCCCGCTGATCTTCATCTTCGATGACGCCTACAAGACCGTGCCGCTCGCCATCACCACCTTCATCGGCCAGTTCCGCACCGACTGGGGCATGGTGTTCGCCGCCCTCGCGATCTCGATGATGCCGGTGCTGGTCATGTATCTCCTGCTGGCCCGCCAGATCCGCGAAGGCGTGGGCGCCACCGGAGGACTGAAATGATCGACGAACGCATCTATGGCGGCCGTAGCCTGCTGGTCATCGGGGCGCACGCCTTCGACGCCGAGGTGATCGCCGGGCCGCTGGCCGCGACAGCGGCCAAGCGCGGCCTCGACGTCACCTTCCTGCACCTGACCATGGGCGAGCAGGGCCATACCTCGCTGTCACCGGCCGCCTATGCCGCGCAGAAGCGCGATGAGGCGAGCCGCTTCTGCGCGAAGCTCGGAATCTCCTGGCGCGAGCTCGGCTATCCCGACGCCTTCCTGCCCGACAATGACGAGGTGGCGCTGAAGATCGCTGATGTGATCCGCGAGCTTCGCCCCGATACGATCGTGACGCATTGGCAGGGCAGTTGGCACAAGGACCACCGCGCCGCCGCCAACGCGACGAAATCCGCCGTGCTCTATGCCGCGCTGCCGACGCTGGAGCGCGCCCACCCGGCCTTCAGCCCCAGCCTGCTTCTGTTCGGCGAGAACTGGGAAGACGACGAGGGTTTTGCGCCGTCCGAGCTGGTCGATGTCAGCGAGGGCTTTGACGCCTGGCGCGAAGCGATCACCGAATATGAGCTGGCCCGTGGCCTCTCGTCCTTCCCCTATGTCGACTACTATTCCGCGCTCTACCGGATGCGCGGCTGCCTGAACGGGTCCATGTACGCGCAAGCCTTCTCCACGACATCGCATTCCTTCAATGCCGGCGGCGGCATGTTCAATGCCAAATCCTCGACCAAGCCGCGCCTTTCCGGCTGCGGCTGCGGAGCGCATGAATGAGCGCAGCAGCCCACGTCCTCGCGCTCGATCTCGGCGGCACCAGTCTGCGAGCCGGGTTTGCGCCGCTCGATGCGCCGGCCGGGTTGGATGCCGTCGAGCGCTGGGGGGCGCCGGAAAGCGCCGGTGCGCTGCGCGACAAGGTGCTCGCGCTGGTCGCCGCGCGCCGCCAATCCGCGGCGCTCGCCGGCATCGGCATCACCATTCCAGGCCTCGTCGAAGGCACCGTCTCCCGCTGGGTGCCGAACCTGCCCTTCCTCGACGGCGTCGATCTCGCCGAACTCCTGGGCGAGGCGGGCGTGCCCGTCGCCGCCGGCAATGACGCGCAGATGGCGATGCTCGCCGAGGCAACGCTTGGGGCGGCCAGCGGGCTCGACGACGCCATCCTGCTGGCGATCGGCACGGGTATCGGTTCCTCCGTGCTCGCCGGTGGGCGCATCGTGCGCGGCGGGCGTGGCGCTGCCTGTTCGTTCGGCTGGGCCTCGGCCGACCCGTCCGATCCCGGCGAGGACCGCTCCGGCTGGCTAGAGCGGCAGGCGGCGGGACGGGCGCTCGACCGGCTTGGCCGCGACGCCGGCCTTGCCGATGGCGCGGCGCTGATCGAGGCGGCGCGGGCCGGCCACCAGGTCGCGAGCCTCGCGATCCACCAGGTCGGCGCGGCGCTGGGCACGACGCTTGCCGGCGCCGTCGCCCTGTTGGACCCGCAGGCGGTGCTGCTCGCCGGCGGGGTCTCCGAGGCGATCGACGTGCTCGGGCCGCCGCTGCGCGCGGCGCTGACGCGAAACCTGCCGCCGCATCTGCGGTCAATCGAAATCCGGCCGGGCCATTTCGGCCCGCGCGCCGGTCTTGTGGGTGCTGCCGTGGCCGCCGGCCTCGGTGCGGAATGGTGGAGAGTGCGATGACCGAATCTGCGATGACATCGCTGGACCGCCGCCGCCCGGAGCCGCTCTGGCACCAGGCCGAGCGCGCCATCCGCGCCCGGATCGAAGCCGGCGAGTGGCCGGCCGGCTCGCAGATCCCGGCCGAGGACCGGCTCTGCGACCTGCTCGGCGTCAGCCGCATTACGGTGCGCCACGCTCTCCGCAATCTTGAAGCCCTCGGCCTGCTGCGACGCGAGCATGGCCGCGGCACCTTCGTGCGCAGCGCCACCGTCGTGGCCGGCGCGCGCGGCCTCACCAGCTTCTCCGACGAAATGGCGGCGCTGGGCCTGACCGTCGGCTCGCGCATGCTGGAGCAGCAGATCGTGCCGGCCAACGCGCGGGTCGCGGCGGCGCTGGAGATCGAGGAGGGCGAGCCGGTCGCGCTGGTCCGCCGGCTCCGGCTCGGCAACGGTTCGCCGATCGGCGTGCAGACCGCGCATCTGCGGCTCGACCGCGTGCCCGGCCTGCTCGACGAGGACCTCTCGGGCGGCTCGCTCTATGGCCAGCTCGAGCGGCGCTACGGCATCAAGCCTTCGGAGGCGACGGAAATCTACCGCGTCGGCGCCGTCGGCCCGGAAGATGCCGAGCTGCTGGAAATCGCCGTCGGCAGCCCCGCCTTCATCGTCGAGCGCCTCGCGATCGATCCGCGCGGGCCCTTCGAGTTCACCCTCTCGATCATGCGGGGCGACCGCTACGAGATCCGTTCCACCTTGCGGATCTGACGGCCGGCGGCCGCAGCTCCCATCCCCTTTCCCCCACACCATCCCTCAAGGAGACGACCCATGTCCGATTTCTACCTGCACAGGCTGATCAAGCTGATCGAGACCGCCGGCAGCGCCAATGACGCCGCCCTCACCGAAGTGGCCAAGCGCTTTTCGGAATCGCTTGCGAAGGGCGGCCTGATCCACCTGTTCGGCTCCGGCCATTCGGTTCTGCCGACCCAGGAAGCTTTTCCGCGCTACGGTTCCTTCGTCGGCTTCAACCCGCTGACCGACCCGCGCGTCATGTGGCACAACGTGCTTGGCGCCGGCGGCGTGCGCGAGCTGCTCTGGCTGGAGCGGACCGAGAACTACATCGACAAGTTCCTCGACCACCAGCCGCTCAATGCCGGCGACTCGATCATCATCTACTCGCATTCCGGCACCAATTCGGCCGGCATCGAGACCGCGCTCTACGCCAAGAAGCGCGGCCTGTTTGTCGTCGCCGTCACCTCGAAGGCCAACGACAAGCCGGCGAAGCATTCGTCCGGCAAGCGCCTGAAGGACGTCGCCGACATCGTCATCGACACCAACTCGCCGGTCGAGGACGCCATCGTCCCGATCGAGGGCTGGAGCCGTCCGGTCTCGGGTTCCTCGACCGTGCTGGCGATGATCCTGACGCATGAGCTGATCGCCCGCACCGCCGACGCGCTGTCGAAGCAGGGCGTGGAGCTGCCGGTCTTCGCCTCGCCGACGATCGAAGGCGTGACGCTGCACGACACCGACATCATCTATGGCATCTACCGCGAGAAGATGCTGGAAGCGCAGCAGAAGCACCTCAAGACGTTCCAGGACACGATGAAGGGCTGATTTCGGCCGCTTCATCGAGTCTGTCTATGGACGCCGCGAGCCCCAGGGTTCGCGGCGTTTTTTGTGTGCCTCAGGGGGATTTCGGCCTGCGATGCGGTTCTGGAAGTCTCCGTCATCATCCTGAGGTGCTTCGCGCCAGCGAAGCCTCGAAGGAGGGTTCAGCGGAGCGATGTCGGAATCGGGATGGATTCTGCCTGCGTCTGCCATGTCGTCGGTGTTCCCTGGACCCTCCTTCGAGGCCCGACTTCGCCGGGCACCTCAGGATGATGGTCTTGTTTTGGAAGGGCGTTGAATGCCTTCGGCGCGATCCCGGCCTGCGATGCGGTTCTAAAGGTTTCCGTCATCATCCTGAGGCGCTTCGCGCCAGCGAAGCCTCGAAGGAGGGTTCCGCGGATGATGTTCCAGCCTTGGAATGGCGTCGGATGCCGCCTCCCACGCCTCCGACCGGCCGCAATCTCGCCTGCTTTTCGCCCCTTTGGACAACTGCAAAACCTTGAAACAGATCAATCCCTTGGCAGTTCTGGCTCCGGCTGCTTACACGATCGATTAAGTCGGGTTTCTTGACAGGGGGCCGGAGTTCGGGAAATCTCACGCTTGGCCGGGCCGTTCCGCCCAGGCCAAACGAACGACGGAGACGTGCCCGCCGCCCGGTTTGGCGGCGCAATCTGGGAGAAACCCGATGACACTTGCCAACGACGTTCCTTCCGACCTTCCCCGTTTCTTCTCGCTGTTCCGGTCTGCCGATGCCAAGACGGACCCGGTCGCCGGCCCCGTGAAGCGCCCCGCCGCGGCGGGCGACTGCGACAAGGGCGATGACGACGAAGCGACATCCGATTTCGTCTGGGCGCTTGCCTATTGGCCGTGGCTGTAGCACTCGAAACGGTGCCGGAGGCGATCCGGCCCGTCCTTCGAGGGTAGAGAATGAACGCCACGATCCGAGCCCGCGCCATCGGCGCCACCGCTACCGCCAGCCGCGATGGCCTGCCGGAAGTCACGAGCGAAACCGGCGGCCAGCTTTCGGTCGTGACGCGGCCCTCGGCCGAGGGCTTCAACCCGCTCGACCTGATGAGCGCCTCGCTTTCCGCCTGCATCGTGCTCAGCGTGCAGATCGCCGCGCGGCGGGAAGGCTGGCTCGACGAGATCGAGCAGGTCAGCGCCAGGGTGATCCCCGAAAAGGCGCATGACGAGCCGTCTCGGGTCGAGCGCTTCGTCACCACGGTGACCATAGAAGGCCCGCTGGACGCGGCCAAGAAGGCGCATCTCATCGAGGCGGCCGAAACGATCTGCACGGTGTCGAATACGCTGCGCAGCGGCGCCGCCGTGGTCAACGGCTAGAGCGTTTCGAGCGAAGGGGATACGGCTTCGCGTCACCAGAACGCGATCCCGTGAAGACAGGCTCCGGCCCCTGTCCGGAAGGCGCCGAATTTGCGAAGCTTCGGGATCCTCACGCCGGGAGCCAAGCCGCATGACCTCGCCGACCCAAGCCTCGGCCCTGCCGGCGCTCGATCACGAGCACTACCTTCGCCTCGCCTTCGACGTGGCGCGGCGGTCGCTGCAAAACGGCTCGCATCCCTTCGGCGCGATCCTGGTCGGGCCGGATGGCAGCGTGCTGATGGAGCAGGAAAACGCCTTCCAGCCGGATCACGACATGACCGGTCATGCCGAGCGCGTGCTGATGACCCGCGCTTCGAAGGCCTATGAGCCGGGCTTCCTGCGCGGCTGCTCGATGTATACCTCGGCCGAGCCCTGCGCGATGTGTGCGGGCGCGGCCTACTGGGCCGGCATCGGCCGTGTTGTCTATGGCTTGGGCGAGCACGAGATGAAGGCGATTACCGGCGACCATCCCGAGAATCCGACGCTCGATCTGCCCTGCCGCGTCGTGTTCGATGCCGGCCAGCGGCCGATCCAAGTGATCGGGCCGCTGCTGGTCGAGGAAGCGGCCGCCTTGCACGAAGGTGTCTGGGACAAGCACTGAACGCGCGTATCCGGGACGGTTGTCGACTGTTTTTTTCACCATCTGATCAAATCGCGCAATCGCCGCCGTTGCGAAGCCCCCCGGGGAATGGTTCCATGCCGGCAAGCGGGCAGGGCCGGTCGAAGGCTCCCCGACTGTGATGGAGAATTCCGCATGACCATGCGTTTCCTTTCCGCGACGGCGCTGGCCGGCGCGATTGCGCTCGGGGGCCTGTTCGGAGCGCCGGCCGCCATGGCCGCCACGCCCAAGGACCTGCTGATCGTCGCCCAGGCGATCGATGATATCGTCAGCCTCGACCCGGCCGAGGGTTTCGAGCTGACCTCGGTGCAGTCCTTCAACAGCCTGTATCAGCGGCTGGTACAGTCGAACCAGACCGAGCCGACCAAGCTCGATCCCGTGCTGGCAGAGAGCTGGGTCGTGGCGCCGGAAGGCAATGCGATCACCTTCAAGATCCGTGACGGCGCGACCTTCTCGTCCGGCAATCCGGTTCGCGCCGATGACGTGATCTATTCGCTGTCGCGCGCGGTGAAGCTCGGCAAGTCGCCGGTGTTCATCCTGAACGAACTCGGCTGGTCGGCCGATAATGTCGACACCTTCCTGACCAAGGTCGACGACAGCCACGTCAAGGTCTCCTGGCCCGCCAAGGTCGGCCCGTCCTTCGCGCTGTCGATCCTTTCCGCGCCGGTCGCGTCGATCGTCGACCAGAAGGAAGTCGAGGCGCACGCCAAGGATGGCGATTTCGGCAATGCCTGGCTGCACACGGCTTCGGCCGGCTCCGGCCCGTTCAAGATCCGCGCCTACCAGCCGCATGAGGCGCTCGTCCTCGACGCCAATGCGACCTCGCCGACCGGCGCGCCCAAGCTCAAGGGCATCATCTTCAAGAACGTCGCCGATCCCTCGGCGCGCCGCCTGCTGATCGAGCAGGGCGATGCCGATATCGCCCGCGACATCGGCGCCGACCAGATCGCAGCCCTGACCGGCAAGCCCGGCATCGAGGTGCTGTCGGCGCCTTCGGCCGAGGTCGATTTCCTGGGCTTCAATGCCGCCAGCAAGACCAACCCCGACACCAAGAACCCGGCGCTCTGGGAAGCCGCGCGCTGGCTCGTTGATTACGAGGGCATCGCCAAGAACCTGCTCAAGGGCCAGTCCAACGTCCACCAGGTCTTCATTCCGAAGGGCTTTGCCGGTTCGCTCGACGATACGCCGTTCAAGCTCGACGTCGAGAAGGCCAAGGGCATCCTGAAGGCCGCCGGGCTCGACAAGGGTCTGACCGTCAAGCTTTCCGTGATCAACCAGCCGCCCTACACGGACATCGCCCAGGCGCTGCAGGCGACCTTCGCGCAGGCCGGCATCAAGCTGGAAATCGAGCCCGCCGTCGCCAGCCAGTTCTACTCGACGCTCCGCTCGCAGGGCCACGAGGCGGCGCTTGCCTTCTGGATCCCGGACTATTTCGACCCGCATTCCAACGCCAGCGCCTTCGCGCTCAACCGCGATGACGGCACCAAGACGGTCGCCTGGCGCTATGGCTGGAGCATCCCGGAACTTTCCGAGAAGACCCAGGCCGCCGTCGAAGAACAGGATGCGGACAAGCGCGCGGCGGACTATAAGGCTATTCAGCTTGAGGTTCAGCAGAAGTCGCCCTTCGTCATTCTCCTGCAGCCGAACAACCAGATCGTGCTGCGCGACAACGTCAAGGGCTTCGTCCAGGGCCTCAATGCGGACCAGGTCTATTTCGCAGGGGTCGAGAAGTAATTGACAGATACCGGCGGCCGCCTCGCGGCCCCTGAGCTTCTTCCCCGTCGGCCTCGCGGCCGGCGGGGACTTTCGTTTCTCGCGGGCGTCGCCAATTGGCTGGTGACCCTGGCGATAACCCTGCTTGGCCTGATGGTCGTCACCTTCGCGCTGGCCGAGCTTTCGCCGGCCGATCCGGCGCTGCATCTGGCCGGCGACAAGGCGACCGAGGCGACCTATCAGGCGGCGCGCCAGACGCTCGGCCTCGATGACCCGCTGCCGCAGCGCTTCGCCGCCTATGTCGGCAATGTGCTGACGGGCAATCTTGGTACCTCCTGGTCGACCAACCAGCCTGTCTTCGGCGATATCGTCCGCGTCTTCCCGGCGACGCTGGAGCTCGCCACCGTCGCCATCCTCTTCGGCGCGCTGATCGGCGTGGCGCTCGGCGTCCTCGCGGCGCTCAGGCCGCGCGGGTTGATCGACGGCATCGTCCGGATAATCTCGCTGATCGGCTATTCCGTGCCGATCTTCTGGCTCGGCCTTCTGTTCCTGCTGCTGTTCTATGCCCGCCTGCACTGGGCGGCGGGGCCCGGCCGCCTCAGCGACATCTACGCCTATACGATCACGCCGGTGACCGGTTTCTACCTGATCGACACGGCGCTCTGGGGCGAGGAGGGCTCGTTCCTCGATACGCTGTCGCATCTCGTGCTACCGGCAAGCGTGCTCGCCATCCATTCGCTCGCCTCGATCTCGCGGCTGACGCGGGCGAGCCTGCTCGGCGAACTCGGCAAGGAATATGCCGTCGCGGCGCGCGCGAAGGGCGTCGGCGAGGTTCACCTGATGCTGACCCACCTGCTGCCCAACGTCGCCGGAACCGTGCTGACCGTGATCGCGCTCGCCTATGCGACGCTGCTGGAAGGCGCGGTGCTGACTGAGACCGTGTTCGGCTGGCCGGGTCTTGGCCGCTACATGACGACGGCGATCTTCGCCTCCGACATGCCGGCCGTGCTCGGCGGCACGCTGGTTATCGGCGTCTGCTTCGTGATCGTCAACGCGATCACCGACATTCTCGCCCGCATCGTCGACCCGAGGCTGTCATGACCAATCTGCCCTTGACCGTCGCGGTCGCTCCCAACCGTCTGTCGCTGGCGAAATTCGCGCGCCGCTCGCCCACCGCCGCGATCGGTGCCGCGCTCGTGGTGCTGATCCTGCTGGTGGCGGTGTTCGCGCCGTTTCTCGCGCCCTATGATCCGATCGCCCAGGACGTCGCCAACCGGCTGATGCCGCCCTCGGCGGCGCACTGGTTCGGCACGGACGGATTTGGCCGCGACCTGCTGTCCCGCCTGATCTACGGCACCCGGCCGACCCTGATGCTTCTCGCCATCGTCATCCTGCTGACGACGCCGCTCGGCATCGCCATCGGCATCGTCGCCGGCTTCTATGGCGGCATGGTCGAGCGCATCCTGATGCGCATCACCGACATCGCTATGGCCTTTCCCAAGCTGGTGCTGGCGCTCGCCTTCGTCGCGGTGCTGGGCGCCGGCCTGGTCAATGGCGCCCTGGCCCTGGCCTTGACGGCCTGGCCCGCCTATGCGCGGCAGACGCGGTCGGAGACGGTGGCGCTGCGCAAGAGCGACTATCTCGCCGCCGCCGAGATGATGGGCATTACCGGCCCGCGCCTGCTGTTCGGCCATGTGCTGCCGCTCGTGCTCCCCGGCGCCATCGTGCGCATGGCGCTCGACCTTGGCGGCATCATCCTGATCGCCGCCGGCCTCGGCTTTCTCGGCCTCGGCGTGCGTCCGCCGACGCCCGAATGGGGCGCCATGGTTGCCGAGGGCACGCAGGTGATCTTCGACCAGTGGTGGGTGGCGGCGACGCCCGGCGCCGCGATCCTGCTCACCAGCTTCGCCTTCAACCTGCTGAGCGATGGGCTCCGTGACCTGATGGACCCGCGCAATGGCTGATCCGACCCTGCTGAACGTCGAGAAGCTCTCTGTCCGCTTTCCTTCCGATCGCGGCCCGGTCGAGGTCGTGCACGGCATCTCCTTTGCCATGGGCGCGGAAAAGCTCGGCCTCGTGGGCGAATCCGGCTCGGGCAAATCGATGACGGCGCGCGCGCTGATCGGGCTGGTCGCCAAGCCCGGCCGCGTCACCGCCGACCGGTTGACGCTGGACGGCGAGGATCTGACCGCGTTGTCGCCCCGGCAATGGAAGCATTGGCGGGGCTCGAAGATCGGTTTGGTGCTGCAGGATCCTAAATTTGCGCTCGATCCGGTGATGAGCATCGGCCGCCAGGTCGAGGAGCCTCTGAAGCTGCATACCGCCGCCAAGAAGGCCGAGCGGCGCGAGCGGGCGCTCGTCATGCTGGAGGCCGTCGGCCTGCCGGATCCGCTGCGCGCCTATCACTCCTATCCGCACCAGCTTTCCGGCGGCATGGGCCAGCGCGTCATGCTGGCGGCGACGCTGATCGCCGAGCCTCGCCTGCTGATCGCCGACGAGCCGACCTCGGCGCTCGACCGCGACCTGCGCGACCAGGTGCTCGATTTGATGCTGAAGCTCGTCGACGAGCGGCAGATGGGCCTGATTCTGATCAGCCATGATCTCGACCAGGTGGCGCGCTTCTGCGACCGGGCGCTGGTCATGTATCGCGGCGACATCGTCGATCGCCTGCCGGCGTCCGAGCTGGCGAACTCGGAACATCCCTATACGAAGACGCTGTGGGCGTGCCGGCCTTCGCCCGAAACGTTCGGCACGCTGCTGCCGACGCTCGACCGCGTCAGCCTGGGGGCGGGCGCATGAGCCTTGTCGATATCAGCGATCTCAACGTCACCTTCCGGGACCAGGATGTCGGCCGCCATATCCTGCGCGGCATCACCCTGGCGATCGAGGCAGGCGAGACATTCGGCCTGCTCGGGCCGTCCGGCTGCGGTAAGTCCACTTTGCTGCGCGTCATCGCCGGGCTGAACCGCGACTGGCACGGCTCGATGGCGCTGCTCGGCCAGGCTGTGCCGCCGCGCCGCCGCTTCACTGGCACGCTGCGCCAGCAGGTGCAGATGGTGTTCCAGGATCCCTATGCCTCGCTGCACCCGCGCCATAAGATCGGCCGGGCCCTGCGCGAGCCGCTTGTCGTCAACGGGCTCGACAATCCGGACAAGCGCGTCGCCGAGGCGCTGGCCGAGGTCGGCTTTGGCCCGGACGTCGCCGCGCGTTATCCGCATCAGCTTTCCGGCGGCCAGCGCCAGCGCATCGCGATTGCCCGCGCGCTGCTGCTGCGGCCCAAACTGCTGCTGCTCGACGAGCCGACCTCGGCGCTCGACATGTCGGTGCAGGCCGAGATCCTGAACCTGCTCGTCACGCTCAAGGCGCGCTTCGGCATGACCTTCGTGCTGGTCAGCCACGACCCGGATGTGATCGGCCATATGTGCGACCGCGCCGCGCGCATGGCGGAGGGGCGGATTGCCGCGACCTTCGATCGGCCGGCCCTTGCGGCGGGCGCTGCGGCTGCGCGATGATCGGGATATCACGGAGGGGGAATAAATGAGCGACGAAGCCCTGTTGCAGGAACTTCTCGACCAGGAAAAGCGGCTGGTCTTCGACCGTTTCGACAATGACACGGCGATCACGCTCGGCATGCGCATCATCGAGCGCGCGCGGCAGGACAATCTTTCCATTGTGGTCGAGATCGCGCGCGGCGAGCAGCGGCTGTTCTATTGCGCGCTCGAAGGCACCTCGGCCGACAACGAGTTCTGGGTCGCCGGCAAGACGGCGGTCGTGCGCCGCTACGGCCATTCCTCGTTCTATATGGGCCAGAAGGCGCGGGTGAAGGGCGTCGATTTCGCCACCGCGCAGCTGGTCGACCCGCTGAAATACTACCCGCATGGCGGCGCCTTCCCGATCCTGGTTCGGAATGTCGGCATGGTCGGCACCGCGACCGTCTCCGGCCTGCCGCAGGCGGAGGACCACAAGCTGGTGGTCACCGTGATCGAGGAATTGCTGGCCGAACTCGGCATCGGCGAGGCGCGCCCGGAAGTCTGGACGGCGTAGTTTCTTTGGGCGAGGGCGGGGGGCTTGCTAGAGGTGGCCCGCGTAGCTCCAACCTCAACATGCTGAGGAGGCCCGAAGGGCCGTCTCGAAGCACGCAGAGTGCGTCAGGCCATAGCCCTCTTGAACCTTTGGCAGTGAAGCCTGCTCGTCTGCCCTGCGTCCTTCGAGACGGCTTGCTTCGCAAGCCTCCTCAGGATGTTGGGAGCGAGATCGGCATTCCGGTTAGGGAGGCAGTTGGAACGCTGCGCCAGCCCCGCGCTCGCCGTCATCCCGGCCCGCGCGCCGGGACCCATTCAGCGGTGATGCGGACCAATGGCGCATGGACTGTGGGGTATCACCCCGCGCAATCATGGACTCGTGCTTTCGCAGGAATGACGGGGGAGCGGGTGGGTCGCAGGGAGCCTATCTGGATGGTTCCCTAAACCCTCACCCGGCCCTTCGGGCCGACCTCTCCCTCAGGGAGAGGTAAGGGCGTGTCGTGTGCTTGCACGGCCCTTCGCCCCACGTTCGTCGTCATCCCGGCCTCCGAGCCGGGATCCATTCAGCCGTGATGTCGACCCGTGGCGCATACGGGATGCGAACCGGGTCGAAAAGGTGGATTCCTGCTTTCGCAGGAATGACGGATGGGGCGGCCAGTGCCGCAGGCACCCTTCCTCCGTGCCTTCCGTCAGACAAAGCTCGCGCGGTCGGGATGGTCGCGCAGCAGGGCGGCCTTGAGCTTTTCGATGGCGCGGCTTTCGATCTGGCGGACGCGCTCCTTGGAAATGCCGAGCGTCTCGCCGAGCGACTCCAGCGTGGCGCCTTCCTCGCGCAGCCGGCGCTCGCGCAGGATCCGGACTTCGCGGTCGGAAAGCACGGCCATCGCATCGTGCAGCCAGGTCACCCGCCGCTCGCTGTCGATGACGTCGCCGACCATCTGGTCGGGCAGCGGCGTGTCGTCGACCAGAAAATCCTGCCGGTCGGAGGCGGACGATTCCGTGTCGTAGATCGGCGCGTTGAGCGAGGTGTCGGCGCCGGAGAGGCGCGCATCCATCATCGCCACGTCATTGGTCGAGACGCCGACGGCAATGGCGATCTGCTGGTAGATCTGCTGGTTGGGGATCGGCACCGACCCCTGCGAGAGCTTGGCGCGCAGCCGGCGCAGGTTGAAGAACAGCGCCTTCTGGGTCGAGCTGGTGCCGCCGCGAACGATCGACCAGTTGCGCAGGATATAATCCTGGATGGAGGCGCGGATCCACCAGGTGGCATAGGTCGAGAAGCGGACGTCGCGGTCCGGCTCGAACCGCGCCGCGGCCTCCAGCAGCCCGACATGGCCTTCCTGGATCAGGTCGCTCATGGGCAGGCCGAAATGGCGGAACCGCGCCGCGATGGCGATGACAAGCCGCATATGCGAGGCGGCAAGGCGGTGCAGAGCGGTCTGATCCTTGATATCGCGCCAGCGAATGGCGAGATTCTTTTCCTCATCCCGTTCCAGATAAGGGGCCTGCATCGCCGCCTTGACGAACTGCCGCCCAGAGATCGCCGATGTGCCCATGCGACCCGCTCCTGTGTTTGGATTTCGTGCGCCCCACGTTTGAACAACAGCAACCCTACGCCCCAGTTCCGAAAAGGCGACGCACATTGGTGTGATGGACTTGGCAGAAGCTTGTGATGGCGGCAGAGCGTCGCAGGGCGGCCGGCACGATGCGGGCATAAAAAAACGCCCGGCAGAGCCGGGCGCTTTTTAGGAAAGACGGGGCGCCGAAATTATGCGGCTTCGTCGTGCTTCTCGTCGTCGCCTTCGACTTCGGCAACGGCTTCTTCATCGGCCTTGCCGCCACGCTTCGGGCTCTTGGCAAGGTTCTGCTCGATCTGGCGGACCGCTTCCGTCTCGGAAATCTCGCTCACCGCCGCGATTTCGCGCGACATGCGGTCGAGGGCCGCCTCATAGAGCTGGCGCTCGCTGTAGGACTGTTCGGGCTGGGTATCCGAGCGGAACAGGTCGCGGACGACTTCCGAGATCTGAATCAGATCGCCGGAATTGATCTTCGCTTCATATTCCTGGGCGCGACGGCTCCACATGGTGCGCTTGACGCGGGCGCGGCCACGGATGGTTTCGAGGGCCTTCTTGACGGTCGTTGCATCCGAAAGCTTGCGCATGCCGACCGTCGCCGCTTTGGCGACCGGTACGCGCAGTTTCATCTTGTCCTTCTCGAATGCAATAACGAAGAGCTCAAGCTTGATGCCGGCCACTTCCTGTTCTTCGATCCCGACGATCTCGCCGACGCCATGCGCCGGATAGACGATATGTTCGCCGGTCTTGAAATCGGAACGCAGAGTGGTCTTCTTGAGGGTGGCCATACGCGTATTAACTCCGTTAAATTGGCGGGCCCGGCTCGCCAAGCCAAAGGCCGGATTTTGACGAAACCCGTCTCATCCATGGCTATCGCGGTTCCGGACCGGTCCCGGAACAACATGTTCCGGAGGCGACCCGGTCAGGTTCGCTCTTCCACTGTCAGCCGATCCGGAAAACGCTCGTCCCGATCCGGGGATCCGCACGCGCGCAACCCAACATCGACGACGATCCATCGCCAGCGCGCCTTAATGTCGCGGCAGGACGACTTCTCGCTTCAATGTTGAGGGTTGTTCACGAACGAAACACCAGAAAGGTGCGGTGACGCCGTAAGTGGTTACCGACTGTATTTGTATATATATCACAAAATACCCAAAAATCAAAGCATTGCCGTCGCGGTGCGCGGGCGCACCTCGACAGCGGCTTCGTCCTGGGCCAGGCGTCGGCAGGAAGGCGGCGGCAGAGCCGGCTCAGTCGCCTTCGCCGGGAGCGGCGGAGAAGTGGGTCTCGAGCTTGTTCGCGACGCCGTCGAAGTCGGCGGCGTCCGCCGGCGCATCCTTGCGCACGGTGATGTTCGGCCACTTCTCGGCATATTCGGCGTTGAGCTTCAGCCACTTTTCGAGACCCGGCTCGGTGTCCGGCTTGATCGCCTCGGCGGGGCATTCCGGCTCGCAGACGCCGCAATCGATGCACTCATCCGGATGGATGACGAGCATGTTTTCGCCCTCGTAGAAGCAGTCCACGGGACATACTTCGACGCAATCCGTGAATTTGCACTTGATGCAATTGTCCGTCACGACATAGGGCAAGATCGTCTCCTCGGGCAAGCACGCTCCAAGCTCGCCGGCGTCGTCTGGGTAAACGCTTTAGCGGGGCGGCGCAAGGATCGCGGATGCCGCATCGCCAAGCTCAGGCTGAATGAATTTCCTCAATCTTCGTCGTCATTTGGAAAATTCTCGCCTTCGTCTCCGGAGGAGGCGGAATGGAACGCATCGAGCACCCGCCGATCGCGTTTTGTCGGCCGCGGACCGCCCCGGATAACCGGTTCCGTTAGGATCGCCGGCGGCGTCAGATCCTCGTAAAGGCGCTGCGCCTCGGGGGCGGGACCCCGGCGCGTGCCGGGGTCGAGGATCTTGACGACGCGGATCTGCCGCTCCAGCGAGAGGGTCAGAACGTCGCCGGGCCGCACCAGGCGGCTCGACGCGTCGATCTTGTTGCGGTTGACCCGGACCTTGCCGCCCATCACCAGCTTCTGGGCGATCGAGCGGCTTTTTGCGAAGCGGGCAAACCAGAGCCATTTGTCGATACGCTGGCGTCCGGTTTCCTCGCTCATCGCCGCTCCGCGTCTCGCTTAGCCACCGCGCTTCTTGGCTTCGAGGTCGGCCTTGAGAGCCGCCAGGGCCGCGAAGGGCGAATTCGGATCGATCGGACGCTCGCGCCGGGGTTCCTCGCGGCGCGGCTGCGGCGCGTTCTGGCCCTGGCGATGATCGCCGCCCTTGTTGCGGTGGTCGTTGCCCGGACGGTCGTTGCGACGGCCCTCGCGCTCGCCCTGCGGACGATCGCCGGCGCCGCGCTCGGGACGCGGACCGCGCGGCTGCTGGGGGCGGCCACCCTGGCGGCGTGCGTCGCGTTCGCCCTCAGCCTGACGGCCACGGCCGTCGCGGCCTTCCGGCTTCGCCTCGCCGACAGCGCCTTCGGCCGGCGCCGATGCGCCATGGTTGGGGCGACGGTCGCGGCGGTTGTCGCGCTGCTGCGGACGGCGATCGAAACGGCCGGGACGCCAGACGTCGATCATTTCCGGCTCGGCCGGGGCGGCGGCTTCGGCTTCCGCCGGCTCGCCATCGCTGGTCTCGAGCGACGGTGCCTCGACGACCGGGGTCGTGTCGGTCTCGCTGCTTTCGGTGACGGTTTCCTCGGTCGTCGTCTCGGTCACGACGGTTTCCACCGCCTCTTCCGAAGCGACGGTCTCGGCAGCGGGTGCCTCGGCCTCGGCGGGAGCGTCGGTCGCCGTCTCGGTGACGGTTTCCGTCGTCTCTTCCGAAACGGCGGTCACGGCCGGCGCTGCTTCCGCGACCGGGGCCTTGGGCGGCGCCGGGCGGCGGTCGAGACGATAGCCGAGCGACTTCAGCACGCCGGCAAAATCTTCGCCGGAGCAGCCCAGAAGCGAGGTCATCGACACGGTGATGGTGAAGCCATTGCCGTCGACGGCGCCTTCCGGCGGCACCAGATTGTCCGAGGTCGGCTTCCAGGCGATCAGCGGACGGATGATGTCGGCCAGACGCTCGAGGATGTCGATGCGCACGGCGCGGTTACCGGCGATGCGATAGCCGACGACCTTGTAGAGCGGCCGGGCGAAGGTCGGGTCGACCGGCACCGTGGTGCGGCCGGTTGCCGAAAGCTGCGGCAGCTCCGCCAGGCCCGGTGCGTCGAGGCCGTGGTTCTTCAGCGCCCAGAGCATGGCGTTCAGCGCGCTCGGGGCGGGCTTCAGCAGGGCCGGGACGTAGATGTGATAGGCGCCGAAGCGCACGCCCAGCTTGCGCAGGCCCGAGCGGGCCTCCTGGTCGAGCGCCTTGATCTCCTCGGCGATCTCCGAGCGCTCCAGCACGCCCTGGCCTTCGACGATGCGGAAGGCGATGCCGCGGGCGGGCGCCGAAAGCTCGACGCCGGCCAGAAGCTCGAACAGCGGCTTCAGCAGCGTCTCGATATGGCTCTTCAGCCAGATGTCGACGCGGTCCTGCACGCGCTCGCGGGCCGGGCCCGTCAGGCCTTCATCCGCCAGCAGGATCAGGCGCGGGCGCAGGGCGTCGTCGGTTGCGACGATCCTTGCCACCGGCGCGCCGAGCCAGCGTAGCGTACCGTCGGTCGACAGCACGAATTCGGGATTGGGCGCGTTGCCGATTTTCTGGGCACGGCGTTCGATTTCGCCGGCAAGCGCCTTCTGGGCAATCGCCCCGATCGCTTTGGCGTCCGGTCCGTCGGCCTGGGGATCTGGCGTGAAGCGGAAACCCTGCAGGCTTCCGACATGCTGTCCCTCGACCAGCACATCGCCGGAGGTCGTGATTTCTGCTTCGAGCATGGCGTTTTCTCTGAGCCGCTTCATCAGTACACTTGTGCGCCGATCCACGAAACGCTGAGTGAGCCTTTCGTGGAGCGCATCGGAAAGACGATCCTCTATAGCGCGCGTGCGCTCCTGCCAATGGCGAGGATCCTTAAGCCAGTTAGGCCGGTTTGCCGCAAAGGTCCATGTCCGAATGTGCGCAATGCGGTTGGCGAGCGTATCGATATCGCCATCTGTGCGATCTGCAAAGGCGACCTGACGCTGAAACCAGTCGTCCGGGACCGCGCCGTCGCGGGCGACGAAGGTGAAAATATCGCCGACCAGCTCGGCATGATTAGCCGGTGCAATGCGTCGATAATCAGGCGTCTGGCAAATATCCCAGAGCAGTTCGAGCCGCTCGCGACGATCGGCCAGCCCCCGGATGCCCGGATCCCGGGCAAGGATTTCCAGCACCGTGACGTCCTCGGAGGGCGGCGCCTTGGACAGGCCCTCATGGCCCGGAGGACGGTCCAGACTGGCGCGAAGCGTATCGATCGAGCGGAAATCGAGCGCACGATTGCGCCATTGCAGCGTGCGCACCGACATGAAGTGGTGGCTTTCGAGCGCCTCGATCAGCTCGTCCTCGAAGGGATCGACCTGGCCGGTGACGCCGAAGGTGCCGTCGCGCGTGTGGCGTCCGGCGCGGCCGGCGATCTGGCCGAGCTCGGCCGCCGTCAGCCGGCGATACTGGAAGCCGTCGAACTTGCGCTCCTGCGCGAAGGCGACATGGTCGACGTCGAGATTGAGGCCCATGCCGATCGCATCGGTGGCGACGAGAAAATCGACATCGCCCGACTGATAAAGTTCGACCTGGGCGTTTCGGGTGCGCGGGCTCAGCGATCCGAGAACCACTGCGGCGCCACCGCGTTGCCGGCGAATCAGTTCGGCGACCGCATAAACCTCGTCGGCCGAGAAGGCGACGACGGCCGAACGGCGGGGCAGGCGGGTGATCTTCTTCGAGCCGGCATAGGTCAGCATCGACATGCGCGGGCGGGTGACGATCTCGATGCCCGGCAGAAGCTTTTCCAGGATGCCGCGCATGGTGGCGGCGCCCAGCAGCAGCGTCTCGTCGCGGCCGCGCAGGTTCAGCAGCCGATCGGTGAAGACATGGCCGCGATCGAGATCGGCGGCGAGCTGGATTTCGTCGATGGCGACGAAGGAAACGTCGGTATGCGAGGGCAGGGCCTCGACCGTGCAGACACGAAAGCGCGGATTGGGCGGGACGATCTTTTCCTCGCCCGTGATCAGCGCCACCGATTCCGCGCCGACCCGGGCCACGATCCGGCCATAGACCTCGCGCGCCAGCAGGCGCAGCGGCAGGCCGATGATTCCCGAGGAATGCGCGAGCATCCGCTCGATCGCCAGATGGGTCTTGCCGGTATTGGTGGGCCCCAGAACGGCAGTGACATTGCGCCCGCCCGCTCCGGCGCCTGGTGGTCTCGTCCGTTCATTCATATCGCGGGCAGTCTCACTTCCAGATCAACGCTACCGAGCATGCCCCTGTATCATGTCGAAACAGAGAAGCGCTTTCAGGCCGGGCCGCGAGCGGCGCCGGTTAAGTTCTAGAACCTTACTGGAACAAACGAGGTCCGAATCGCTGACTCCCCGGAAATCGCGTTCTGTTCACCACCATATATGTGCCGCTCCAACGCCGGCGCACGAAATAGTGCCGCAGGTTTGCCCCGAAAGGCCGCAAAAGGCCTTGCGTCGTTAACGTTTGCCGGTCCGGGCGGTCGCAGCGTGGTTAGCGGGAGATGAATTGGGTCCAGGCTGCCGGGCCCAGTGGCGTTAAGGACTCGACCGAATCCGGAACGGAGCATGGACGAATCGCTGGCGAATCGCCGTTCCGGATTCGTGCCGGCTAGCGATGGTGTCGCGCTTGGGTCCGGGCACCATGGGCAGGGTGCGCTGTCGGCAGGCGTCTGGATGGTGTCCGCGGGATCTCGGCTTCCCGGCGGGCGCGCGTTAACGGGTGGCAGGCGGGGTGTCGCAATTCGGGACAGGCGGCATGGGGGGCCGGTCGGGCGGACGATATCGATCGTGACAGCGCGATGGCATTGGAGCGGGTTGCGGGAAGGAAGCCCCTCACCCCAACCCTCTCCCGCAAGCGGGCGAGGGGGCTCGCCCGCGCCCGTGGCCGTCGCAGGCTCCCGGCGCCCGTGGCTGTCGCAGGCTCCCTGCGTCTATGGCTGTCGCCTCGCCCTCGATGAAGACCGCCGGCCCAAAAGCCCTCGCCCGCTTGCGGGAGAGGGTGGGGTGAGGGTCTTACTTGGGGCGGGCTGACGCGGAGGCGTTGTGCGTCCTTCGAGACGGCCCTTCGGGCCTCCTCAGGATGTTGAGATGGGAGATTGGGCCACAAGGCCGAGTGTCGAGGGAACTCGACCTTAACGCTCGGCTGCTGGGGGGGGCGGCAAAACAGAGGCAGAGACGAAACCCAACCCAAACGGACCCTGTCCCCAAGGGGCTCCTTTGCCCAACAGCAAAATTCTCAACAGGCTGACCGGGCCTCATCACGACTCGTGTCGGCTACTGAGAGGCAGACGCTCCTCAGATCGCACGATCGTAACGACCCACACCGGTGTCATCCCGGCCGGAGATCAGCGATCCTTTTAACTGGGATTGGGAAGCGCAGCGCCCGAGGCTTCGGATGCATGGGTTCCCGCTTTCGCGGGAATGACGGCGAGCGAGTGGAGAACGCCGCGCTTACGGTGCGAAAATCGGAGCGATCGAAGCCCGCACCGGACCTCGCGCCGGACCGCCGGCTATTCCGCCGCGGCGCGCCGTGTCTCGGCTTCGCCGACGAAGCGTGAGGCATGGATGGTCAGCATGCCGACCTCGGTGCCGATCTGCATCCGGAAGGGCATCATCACGCCGAGGCTCTCGACCGGGGCCAGCCAGACTTCGAGCGCCTTGTTGTTTTCCATATATTCGATCGCTTCGCGCGTCGGCCTGTGGCCGGCGACCGGGACGTAACGGGCGCCGCAGACGACGACCGAGCCCTTGTAGGAGCCGTTCTGGCCGTCCACCTCGGCGGTGCCCTTATAGTAGAGCTTGACGTCGAAGCGCTGCCAGCCGTCGAACACGGGAACCGTGCGGTTGCAGGCCGCCGCGAGGTTGCCCTTGACCATCGGCACGATCATCGCGCTCAGCGGGTCGAAGATGTTGCGCTTGTGCTGCGGCAGCAGGGGAACGCGGTCCGCCTTCTTGGCCAGCGGCGGCATGGCGGCGACATTGACGATGGTGCCGCTGTTCATCTGCATCGATACGGTAGAGTTTCGGCGGCCGTTCTCGCTGGTGTCGAGCATGTAGGCGGCGGGCAGGACGCGCGAGCCGACGATGCGGCCGCTGCTCTTCAGGAAACCCTTGCCGTCGGAGACGAAGCGGCTGACGCCGCTGGTCGAACCGCGCGCCGTGATCGTGTAGCCCTTGTCGTCGAAAACCGTATCGAGCGCGAAACGGCCGATGGTCAGCCCGCCGAGCAGGATGTTATATTCCGCGTCGACCTTGCCGGCCTGCTGCTGCGCGGGCGCGGCGACAGCCGACGGCGCAACCGACGCCACGGGTGCGGCGGCCACGAGGAGCGGCAGGACAAGGGCACGGAAGAGGCGGAGCGATTGCATGGGAATTGTTCCGTCGGAGGAGCGGCCCAAAGCCGGTTCTCATCCCTGAGTCCGGCTTCGGCTTCGTGGTCGTGATGATGCCCCCAAATCACTTCGCGCGATTCTAGGTGATTTGCACCGTCTTCGTCACTAGGGATTGCGCGCTGAATGCTTGACGACCGAAGCTTCGGCCACTATGAGAAGGCCCACTTTCCGATACCCCTGTCGCGATGGATGCCGAGCCCGGCGCGTTGCGGCGGAAAAGAAGGATTTCTGTTATGTCCCGTGTCTGCGAGTTGACCGGCAAGGCCGTCATGACCGGCAACACCGTCAGCCATGCCAACAACAGGGCGCGTCGTCGCTACCTGCCGAACCTCGTCAACGTGACGCTGATCAGCGACGCGCTCGGCCGCAGCTTCAAGCTGCGCGTTTCGGCTTACGGCCTGCGCTCGGTCGAGCACCGCGGCGGTCTCGACGCGTTCCTGGCCAAGGCCAGCGCCAGCGAGCTGTCCGATCGCGCCCTGACGCTCAAGCGCGCCATCGCGAAGAAGACCACCGAGCAGGATAGCGTCGCAGCCGCCTGAGGCCTCCGATGATCAAGCCGGGTCACATCATTGCGGCCGCCTTCATGGCGGCCGTTGTCGTTCTGTCGAATATCCTCGTCCAGTATCCGGTCGAGGCTATGGTCGGCCGGCTGGCGCTTGCCGATCTGCTGACCTGGGGCGCGTTCACCTATCCGTTCGCCTTCTTCGTCAGCGACCTGACCAACCGCCGCTACGGCCCGCGCGTCGCGCGGATCGTCGTGCTGGTCGGCTTCGTTTGCGCCGTCCTCGTGTCGTTCAAGCTGGCGACGCCGCGTCTCGCGATCGCCTCGGGCACCGCCTATCTGTTCGGCCAGCTGCTGGATATCAGCCTGTTTGCCCGGCTGCGCCGTCAGGCCTGGTGGCGTGCCCCGCTGGCGGCATCCGTCGTCGGCTCGGTGGTCGACACCGCGATCTTCTTCACGCTCGCCTTCGCCCCATTTGCGGCCTTCCTGGGCCCCAACGATTCCTTCGCGCTCGAATCGGCGCCGCTGCTTGGCGTGTTGTCGGTCGCGAGCGCGCGCTGGATGTCGTGGGCGCTGGGCGACCTGACGGTGAAGCTTTGCGCGGCGCTGCTGCTGCTCGCGCCCTACCGGGCGCTGATGCGCTTCGTGCTGTCCTGGCCCGAGGCGCAGCGCAGCCCGGCCTGACCGGCTTCGCCTTACCCATGAAAAAGCCCCGCTTCGGCGGGGCTTTTTTTTGTTCAGCGTAGGGTCTGGATGCGGATCTCGCCCTGGTTCAGGAAGCAGGCCTTGTCGAACAGCGCCAGATCCAGCGGGTTGGGCAGGCGTATGTCGCCGAGGTCCGGCAGCGGCTTGGCCGCGGGATCGTAGGACCGGTCGATCTGGGACAAGAAGACCAGGATCAGACCCTGCTCGCGCGCGAAGGCGCGCAGCGTCCGGACCTGTGTCATCAGGTCGGGGTTCTGACGCTTCTGGTCGAGCAGTTGCAGGTAGTCGATCACGGCCAGCGTTCCCGGCGGCGCCGTCGCCAGCGCGGCGGCGATATGGTCGGCATGGATCGCGTCGGAACTGTCATGCTGGAACAGGTCGCTGGAAAACACCGCCTCAGCGCCGATCGCCCGGAGCCGGTCGGCGATCTCGCGCGCGGTATATTCCAGCGTGAAGAACACGCTGCGATGCCCTGATTTCATCGCCTCGGCGGCAAGCGCCAGACCCAGAAGCGTCTTGCCCTGGCCGGGCCGTGCGCCGATCAACACGAGGTCGCCCGGCGTCAGCCGGGCGTACAGTCTCGCCGCGGGCGACGCCGCCTCGGCTCGCGCGACCAGCAGGCTCCAGGCCTCGAACCCCTCCGCCGTGGCGACGCGGTCGAGCGCCGCGTGCAGCGGGATGTCCTCCCGGCGCGAGAGCAGCCTGGCATTGCGTTTGAGGCGATGGATCGGGGCGGATAGAGCTGGCGAAGTGGGCAGCTTGCCGGATGCCGGCAGAGTCATGGTGCAAACCTCCTGGTGCGAGCCAGAACCGCAACCCCTCCTTATGCGTATCGCTCGAACAGTCGGTTCGAAAATCGTCCGTCGCCCGGCATGCAGATGCTGTCCCGAATGGAGGGGGGAGGCGTGGGCGGCGCCAGAATCAGAGCATAGCGGATGGCGTGCCGGCGGAGAATGCCAGACAGGCCGCCTTGCGCGAAAAAGCCGGGATCAGTTGACGGCCGCGCCGGCCCCGCTGCCGGGTCCCTGCCAGATGAATTCCAGGATCAGGGTGCGCTGCAGGACGCTCAGATTGTCGTCCGACACCAGCGTGATGCGGGTGCGGCCCGCCTCGTCGGTGGTGACGGCGAGGCCTTCCATGTTGTCGATCTGGTTGAGCATGTCGGCCTCCATCGCGATGGGGCCGTCTACCAGCGCGCCGGGGCGGATCGTGTCGCCGGGAATGCGGCGCATCCGCATGCCGACGCCGAACGGCATGATCACGCGCCGCTCCAGCAGCAGCAGGTCACCATTCGGCAGGAAGGCGCCGTCGGTGACGTCGAAATCATCCCGGCGCTTTACCGAGAAGGCGCCGGCCAGCGGCCCGCGCACGATCCAGGAGCGGTGGTTGCCCTTTTTGTCGAGCGAGCGTTCCGAGACCAGCACGGGCGAGCCGGCGAGCGGGCCGTCGGCGGGCGCCAGCGCGACCATCTCCAGGCCGCTGTTTTTCACCAGCCCGGTCGCCGAGCGCGGCAGCTTGACCGATTCGGGCTTGGCCAGCGACAGGTCCGGATTGGCGCGATAGAGGCGGAGATCGTTGGTCTGCTCGAACGAGACATAGGCCGCCTCGCGGCCGTCGATCGTCGTCAGCCGCAGGCCCTCGGCGTCGGCATTGCGCTTGACGCCGAGCGGCTTGCCCTTGCTGTTCAGCATCGGCGCCCATTCGGCGTCGGCAATCCCGACCAGCCTGCCGCCCTCGCGCACCAGCGTGCCGCGAAACCAGTAGCCGGTGTCGGAGATGGCGACGAAGCTCTGGCCGTCCGGCCTGAAATCGATGCCGGACAGGCCGCCAAAAGCGCGGTTGGTCGAGTTCAGCGTCAGCCCGCCGGCGAATTCGAATTCCCCGAAGCGGGCCTGGTTGCGGCCGATCAGGAAGTTCTCGATCCGCGTCGTGCGGGTCGGCTCCGGCGCGAAGCCGGCGGCCAGTGCGATGCCGGCCGACCCGGCCAGGATCATCGCACAGAGGGCCGCCAGCGCCCGCTTCATCGCGTCCCGGTCCGCCGTCTCGGTGCTGCCCGGCGCACCGGCGTCTGGTGCTCGTCGAACAGTTCCGCCAGCTTCTCGGTCATCGCGCCCGCCAGTTCCTCGGCGTCGACGATGGTCACGGCGCGGCGATAGTAGCGCGTCACGTCATGGCCGATGCCGATGGCGATCAGTTCGACCGGCGAGCGGTTCTCGATCTCGTCGATGACGAAGCGCAGATGGCGCTCGAGATAGTTGCCGGTGTTGACCGAAAGCGTGGAATCGTCGACCGGCGCGCCGTCCGAGATCATCATCAGGATCTTGCGCTGCTCGGTGCGGGCGAGCAGGCGCTGATGCGCCCAGTCGAGCGCCTCGCCGTCGATATTTTCCTTGAGCAGGCCTTCGCGCATCATCAGGCCGAGATTGCGCTTGGCGCGGCGCCAGGGCGCATCGGCAGCCTTGTAGATGATGTGGCGCAGGTCGTTGAGGCGGCCGGGCGCCGCCGGCTTGCCGGCCTGCAGCCATGCCTCGCGCGACTGCCCGCCCTTCCAGGCGCGCGTCGTGAAGCCGAGGATCTCGACCTTGACGCCGCAACGCTCCAGCGTGCGGGCCAGGATGTCGGCGCAGGTGGCCGCGACCGTGATCGGCCGGCCGCGCATGGAGCCGGAATTGTCGATCAGCAGCGTCACGACGGTGTCGCGGAAATTGGTTTCCTTCTCGATCTTGAAGGAGAGCGGCTGCATCGGGTCGGTGACGACGCGGTGGAGCCGCGCCGGATCCAGCATGCCTTCTTCGCGGTCGAAGTCCCAGGAGCGGTTCTGCTGCGCCATCAGGCGGCGCTGCAGCCGGTTGGCGAGCCGGCCGACCGCGCCCTGCAGGTTGGAGAGTTGCTTGTCCAGGAATCCGCGCAGCCGGTCGAGCTCCGCCGCGTCGCAGAGGTCCTCGGCCTTGATCGTCTCGTCGAAGCGGGTGGTGAAGGCCTTGTAGTCGACGGTCGGCCAGGCGTTCGAGGACGGGCCGTCCTGCCGCTTGGCCTCGCCCGCGTCGCGCGCATCCTCGGCGTCCTCGCCGTCGGAATCGTCCTCGGCGCCGGCCTCGGTCGTCTCCGTGTCGCCGGCTTCCGATTCGTCGCCCGTGGTCTCGGCCTCTTCCGAGGCGTCGCTGTCGGCCTGGTCGGCCTGGTCCGAGGCGTCGTCCTTCTCGGAGCCCGAATCCTCGGATGCGTCGTCGCCCTGCTCCTCGTTGTCGTCGTTCTCGCCATTGCCGAGTTCCTCGGCCATGTCGAGCGAGGCGAGCAGCGAGCGGACGGCCGAGGCAAACTGCTTCTGGTCGCCCAGCGTGGTCGAGAGCTTGTCGAGGTTCGGCCCGGCCTTCGATTCGATCCAGTCGCGCCAGAGATCGACGATCTTCTCGCCCGATTGCGGCGGCTTCTGCCCGGTCAGCTTCTCGCGCACCAGCAGCGAGACGGCGTCCTCGAGCGGCGCTTCCGACTGTTCGGTGATCTCGTGGAAATTGCCGCGGTGATAGCGGTCCTCGAGCATGGCGGCGAGGTTGCCGGCGACACCCTCCATCCGCCGGGCGCCGATCGCCTCGACGCGCGCCTGCTCGACCGCGTCGAAGATCGCCCGGGCATTCTTGCCCTCGGGCGCGACCGCGCGGTGGATGGTCTCGTCATGACAGGCCAGCCGCAGCGCCATGGAATCACCGAGTCCGCGGGTCACGGCGATCTCGGCGGCCGTCGGCTTGCGTGCCGGCTCGGGCAGGCGCGCGCGCAGGCCGGTCAGGATCGGCCGGTCGTTGGAGAACGAGACCTCGAGGTCCGGCTTGCCGGAAATCGCCCGCACGCAGCCGGCGACCGCGCGCTTGAACGGCTCCGTCACCGCCTCGCCGGGCTTCTGTCTCGGATCGCTGTTGCTGCCGCTCATCTTCGCTTCCTTTTCCCTCGCCCGCCGAACGGGAAGGGGCGGGGTGACGGTCCCGCGCCGATCTCAAGCCTCGATCTTAAGCGCAGTCCCGGCCTGGTGCTATCGGCCGAAAGGCCGAGGGGGCGGCCCGAAAGATCGAGCCGCGCCAAGCCCCCGCCGCGATGCGGGCGAGGGCCCTGGTCCGCTTTAGCTCAGCACCACATTGGCGGCCGATTCGACCAGCTCTTCGCCAAAGGCGCGCTGATAGAATTCCGCCACCAGCGAGCGCTCGAGCTCGTCGCACTTATTGAGGAAGGTCACGCGGAACGCGAAGCCGATATCGCCGAAGATCTCGGCGTTCTCGGCCCAGGTGATGACCGTGCGCGGGCTCATGACGGTCGACAGGTCGCCATTCATGAAGGCCGAACGGGTCATGTCCGCCAGGCGCACCATGCGGCCGACCAGGGCGCGGCCCTTGGGGTCGGCGAAGTGCTTGGCCTTCGAGATGACGATGCCGACTTCGTTGTCATGCGGCAGGTAGTTGAGCGTCGTGACGATGGACCAGCGGTCCATCTGCGCCTGGTTGATCTGCTGCGTGCCGTGATAGAGGCCCGACGTATCGCCGAGGCCGACCGTGTTGGCGGTGGCGAACAGGCGGAAGGCCGGGTGCGGGCGGATGACGCGGTTCTGGTCGAGCAGCGTCAGGCGGCCGGAGGATTCGAGCACGCGCTGGATCACGAACATCACGTCCGGGCGGCCGGCGTCATATTCGTCGAACACCAGCGCGATGTTGTGCTGGTAGGCCCAGGGCAGGATGCCGTCGCGGAATTCCGTGACCTGCAGGCCGTCCTTGATGACGATCGCGTCCTTGCCGATCAGGTCGATACGGCTGATATGGCTGTCGAGATTGACGCGCACGGCCGGCCAGTTGAGGCGGGCGGCGACCTGCTCGATATGGGTCGACTTGCCCGTGCCGTGATAGCCGGTGACCATGACGCGGCGATTGCGCGCGAAGCCGGCCAGGATGGCCAGCGTGGTCGTGCGGTCGAACAGATAATCCGGATCGGCGTCCGGCACGTGCTCGCTTGCTTCGGAGTAAGCCGGCACCTGCAGGTCGGAATCGATGCCGAAGACCTCACGGACGGAAATCGTCGTATCGGGCAGGGCGGTGCGATCAGTCGTCGTCTCAGTCATGTCTGCTCCGTCGCATCCAGCGGACGCTTGCGGTCGGGTTCTAGGCGGGAGGGCCAAACTGAAGAGCCCGCGCGCGGGGAGCGAGCGGGAAGTGAGGCTCTTCTAGCAGAAGCCGGCCGCCTTGAGAAAGTTATATGCCTGAATGATTTCGCGCAGCTTGTCCTCGAAGCTGCGGTCGCCGCCATTGGCATCGGGGTGGTAGATCTTGACCAGCGACTTGTAGCGCGCCTTGATCTCGACGCTGGACTCGGAGCCATCCAGCTCCAGCGTGTCGAAGGACTTGCGTTCCAGCGTCTTGATGTGGCGAACCGGTTTCGCGGGTTCCTTCATCCGGCCGGCGGTGCCGTCGAACATGTCGAACGGATCCTGCACGCCGCCGCTCCAGTCGCGCGCCGCGTGGCTCTTGACGCGTTCGCGCTGTTCGCCGGCGCTGTTGACGCCCATCGTCCAGGTCGGACGATGGCCGGTCAGCGAATCCTTCTGATAGGCTGCGACATCCTCGTCGCCCATCCCGGAGAAGTAGTTGTAGTTCTTGTTGTAGAGCCGCACATGGTCGATGCAAAAATGGTGGAACTGCCCTTCGCGGTTCCGGCCCTTCGGCGCCTTGTGCGTACCTTCGGCCTTGCAACCGGCCCAGCTGCAAAGCTGGGTCGCTGGCTTCTGAGCGGTTTTTCCGGATGCTGACTTGATCCGGATCCCGTCGAACAATTTTGAATCGAGCTTCATGATGCGATTATGGTAGCCACCCCGTCCACGAACAAGGCGATGTTTCGCCAGAGTGACGGAGGTTTCTCTATGGACACGAAAGAGCGGATTACGGCGGCGCTGGCAAGCGCCCTGTCGCCGCAGACCCTAGATGTGATCGACGAGTCGCATTTGCACAAGGGCCATGCCGGCCACCGGGAGGAGGGCGAGACCCATTTCCGGGTGAAAATCACGGCGGAAGCGTTCCGCGGCAAGAGCCGGGTGGATATCCACCGGATGGTGAATTCGATCCTCGCGGACGAACTCGCCGCCGGCGTCCACGCCCTCGCCATCCAGGCCAAGGCGCCGGAATAGAGGCGATTTGCCGCCATGCCGGCGACCGCGATCTGCCGGGATTTTGGGTGGCGGGCGTCCTGCTTGCCATCTGCGGGCCCCTTAGCCGGGAAATCGACAGCGAAACGCCCTGGGCCCCGGCTGCATGGATTCCTGCTTTCGCAGAAGTGACGGCGCGGGTGGGGTGAGGCGGCACCCAGAGTTGCGAGGGGGGAGAGGGCTCTTCCCGTGCCGCTGCGGCCTCGGGTGAGCAGGCGCCGTTCTTCACCTCTCCCATGGGGAGAGGTCGACGGCCGCAGGCCGGCGGGTGAGGGGCTGCGATCTCACCGGAGAAGCCTGAACCCCTCACCCGGCCCTGCGGGCCGACCTCTCCCCATGGGAGAGGTGAAGGGGGACTCGAAGCGCGGCTCGCTCCCGCCTTACGACGGCTCGCGCTTTTTGAACTTGTCCCAGAAGCCCGGCCTCTTGGCGACCGGGGCCGGGACCGGCGCATAGGCGTCGCCGGTCGGCTCCGCCGTCATGCGGATCGGCGAGGGCACCGGCAGCGGCATTTCGGGCGCCGGGACGCCGTCGATCGCCAGCGCGGCCGCGTTGCCGGCCGTGCTCGCCTGGATGGCGACGGGCGTGTAGGCGGCGGGACCCGTTGCCATCGCCTCGGCCTCGACGGAGGCCTGGCGCGCGGCGGCGTCGGTCACGGACTTGGAGGCCACGGCCTGGCCCTGGCTTTCGAGCCTGGCGGCGGTGGCGAGGAAGATCTGCTGGTCCTTGGACTGCTTCGCCTTCACCGCCGCCTCGAGCCATTCCGGCACGCGCATGTTGGCCGGGCAGGCGGCCGAGGCGTTGAGGGCGGCGCCGCCGGTGTCGACGTCGAACACGTAGCGCTTCTCGCAGACGCCGACGACGGGCGGCTTGCGCGTCACCTCGAAATGGTCGTTGCCGTCCTTCAGCATCTGCCAGAACGGCATGTTCGGGTCGTTGCGATGCTTGGCCATGTTCTCGGCCGTCATGCGGAACGGGTAGAGATGCACCTCGAACGAGCGCTGGCCGCCGATGAAGGCGTCGCGGGCGAGCCAATAGATCTCGCCGGCCGATTCGTCGGTCATCGAATAGCAGCCGGCCGACGAGCAGGCGCCATGCACCATCAGGCTGTTGCCGGTCCGGTTCCACGCCGCGTCATAGGCGTTCGGGAAGCCGATGTTGAACGACAGGTAATAGCGGGAGTTCGGGTTCATCTGCGAGGGCTTGACCGTATAGAAGCCCTCCGGCGCCTGACGGTCGCCTTCGCGCACCTTCGGGCCGAGCTTTCCGGACCACTTGCAGATGTCATAGGTCTTCAGCAGGCCATAGGTACCGTCGCGGCGCTGCTTCCAGACCTCGAACTCGGAGGTTTCCTTGAAGGAGCGGATATAGACCGGCGCCTTCGGGTCCATGTTCAGCTGCTCCATCTTCGCCTTGAGCTTGGCGGGGAGCGGCTTCAGATGCTTGGGCGTCGCGTCCTGGCAGGCGGCAAGGGCAAGCCCCACCGCGAGGAACAGCAAAGCCTTGCGAAGACGAGAAAAGAACGCGGAACCTGGCATGAACACCCCTGCGGAGCCTTCGCAGCGCTGTGGCGGAGCGGCTCCATCCCGTCTCTGAACGACCGCGCGAAGGCCCCTCAGGGGCTGCGCGCGGACCGAATCAGATGCTCAATAGACGTGAAGACGGGCGGAATCGTGTCAAAGCGACCGGCCGATCGCAAGAAACTTCTCGCGACGCTGGCGCTTGATGTCCGCTTCCGGCTGGCCCTCAAAGGACGCCAGCGCGTGCTCGATCGCATTGCTGGCGGCATCGATCGCCGCGTCGGGATCGCGATGCGCGCCGCCCATCGGCTCGGGAATGATCTCGTCGATCACGCCGAAGCGGAACAGGTCCTGCGCGGTGATCTTCATGTTGGTCGCCGCATCCTGGGCGCGGCTGCCGTCGCGCCAGAGGATCGAGGCGGCGCCTTCCGGCGAGATCACGCTGTAGATCGAATGCTCGAGCATCAGCACGCGATTCGCGGTGGCGATGGCGATGGCGCCGCCGGAGCCGCCTTCGCCGATGATGACGGAGACGTTCGGCGTGCCGAGGCCCAGCGCCGCTTCGGTCGAGCGCGCGATCGCCTCGGCCTGGCCGCGTTCCTCGGCGTCGATGCCGGGATAGGCGCCGGCGGTGTCGACCAGCGCGATCACCGGCAGGCCGAAGCGCTCGGCCAGTTCCATGATGCGCACGGCCTTGCGATAGCCCTCGGGCCGGGCCATGCCGAAATTGTGCCGCAGGCGGCTCTCGGTGTCATGGCCCTTTTCCTGGCCCATGACGGCGACGGGACGGCCGCGGAAGCGGCCGAAACCGGCGAGGATCGCCTGGTCCTCGGCAAATTTGCGGTCGCCGGCGAGCGGGGTGAAATCGGTGATCAGCCGCTTGGCGTATTCGACGAAATGCGGCCGGTCGGGATGGCGCGCCACCTGGGTCTTCTGCCAGGGCGTCAGCTTCGCGTAGATCTCGGCCAAGGCCTGTCCGGCCTTTACCTCGAGCCGGGAGATCTCGTCTCCGACAGAGACGGCATCGCCCTTCTCGGCCATGGCGCGGAGTTCCTGCACCTTGCCCTGGAGATCGGCGACGGGTTTTTCGAATTCAAGAAAGGTTCGCATCCAGACCTTCAAGCCGTACAAACATGGCTATATGCGGGCGGCCGGATAGACCTCCCTGAAAGTGGCCGCACACTGGCGGTAAGGCCCGGCGGTGTCAAGCTGACGCAAGCGCAGCTCGCGGCGGGGCCGGATCGGCGGCCCGTCACGGCTTCGCCAGCGGATGGTGCTCGGCGACCAGCGCGCGCAGCCGCTCTTCCAGCACATGGGTATAGATCTGCGTCGTCGAAATGTCGGCATGTCCGAGCAATTGCTGGACGATGCGCAGGTCGGCGCCGTTCTGCAGCAGGTGGCTGGCGAAGGCATGGCGCAGCACATGCGGCGAGACGCGGGCGGCCGGGATGCCGGTGGCGACGGCGAGTTCCTTCAGGTCGCGGGCGAAGGCCTGGCGGGTCAGCGTGCCGCTTTCGCCGAAGGAGGGGAACAGCCACTGGCCGCTCGGCGCCTTGCCTTCCAGCTCGCGGCGCAGCGCCACATAGCGCGAGATCGCCTCGCGGGCGCGCTCGGTCAGCGGCACCAGACGTTCCTTGTTGCCCTTGCCGCGTACGATCAGCGCGCGCAGGTCCGCCCGGGCGGCGGAGGCCGGCAGCGCCACCAGCTCGGACACGCGCATGCCCGAGGCATAAAGCGTCTCCAGCAGCGCGGCGAGGCGGGCGGCGCGCAGCTGCGCCGACGGCGTCTTGGCGAGGGCGACGGCGCTCTCCGCCGTCTGCAGCAGCCGGTCGACCTCGGCCTCGGACAGCACCTTGGGGATCGGCACCTTGCGCTTGGGTCCCTCGACAATGCCCGAGGGATCGTCGCGGCGCACGCCCTCGGCGAACAGGAAGCGGTGCATCTGGCGCAGCGCGGAAAGCCGGCGCGCCGCCGACGACGCCGCGAAGCCGCGCAATTCGAGATCGACCAGATAGGCGCGCACGTCGGCCAGCGCCGCGCTTTCGAAATCGAGCCCGCGATCGCCGAGGAATTCGGCATAGTCCTCGATGTCGCGGCGATAGGAGGTGAGCGTATGCGGCGAGGCGCCCCGCTCGGCGCTCATCATCTCGAGAAACGCCTCGAGGTGGTGCATGCCCGCCAGCGTACGCCGGGTCTTTGCCTTGGCCACGATTATTGTTCCTGCAGCAGTTTGTCGGTCGGGACCCGCACCGTGATCTCGCGCGGGCTCGGCTCGACGAAGTTCGCGAGCGCGAACACCGCGGCATAGCCGGCGAGAGCGAGCAGGATGCAGGCGATGATGAAGCGCGACAGTGTCGGCATGAACCGGCCACGGACCTCGAAATATCTGGAGTGAGGTTATGGCCATGCACCGGCATCGATGGCAAGGGCGCGGGTCACAACCGTCCGATTCCGGCGCCGCGAAACGCGCTGTCCGCATGCGATGCGTCGCGGAACGCTTGACAGTTTCGCCCGGGTCCGGTTCTACCTCGGCTGAGGCTGGACGAGGAGCTGCGGGACCATGATCGAGAGCATCGTGCCAGAACAGGAAAGCACTGCGCCGGCGGCGGCCCTGATCAGCCGCCTGGGCCCGCGCGCCATCGTCCTGGTCGGGCTGATGGGCGCCGGCAAGACGTCGGTCGGCAAGCGCATCGCCGCCAAGCTGCATCTGCCCTTCATCGACGCCGACGCCGAGATCGAGAAGGCGGCCGACGCCACCATCCCCGAGATTTTCGCCCAGCATGGCGAGGCCTATTTCCGCGATGGCGAAAGGCGGGTGATCCGCCGCCTGCTCGACGGCAACCCGAAGGTGCTGGCCACCGGCGGCGGCGCGTTCATGAACGAGGAGACCCGCGGCGCGATCCTCGAGGGCGCCGTGTCGATCTGGCTGCGCGCCGAGCTCGACGTGCTGATGGCGCGGGTGCGCAAGCGCGCCAACCGGCCGCTGCTGCAGACCGCCGATCCCGAAGCCACCATGCGCCGGCTGATGACTGAGCGCGATCCGATCTATTCGCTGGCCAATGTCCATATCCTGTCGCGTGACGTGACCCACGAGATCGTCGCCGACGAAACCATCGAAGCGCTGCTCGCCTTTCTGGCGGCAGAGAGCCCCGCCCAGGAAAGCCGACCGACCGATGACGACCGCTGAAGCCGCAGCCCCCACCACGGTCCGCGTCGCGCTGGGCGATCGCGCCTATGACATCCTGATCGGCCGCGGCCTGATCGCCGATGCCGGCCGCGCCATCGCCGAGCGGCTGCCCAAGGTGCGCGCCGCGATCGTGACGGATGAAACGGTCGGCGGCCTCTATCTCGCGGCGCTGACCACGTCGCTTGCCGCCTCCGGCATCGACAGCGTGCCCGTTGTGGTCGCGCCCGGCGAGGCTTCGAAGAATTTCCAGACGCTCGAAACCGTCACCCGCGCGATCCTCGCGGCCCGGCTGGAGCGCGGCGACATCGTCATCGCGCTGGGCGGCGGCGTCGTCGGCGACCTCACCGGCTTCGCGGCGGCGATCGCCCGGCGCGGCATGCGCTTCGTCCAGATCCCGACCTCGCTGCTGGCCCAGGTCGACAGCTCCGTCGGCGGCAAGACCGGCATCAACACCGCCGAGGGCAAGAACCTGGTCGGCGCCTTCCACCAGCCCGATCTCGTCATCGCCGATACCGGCGTGCTCGATACGCTCTCCCCTCGCGAATTCCGCGCCGGCTATGCCGAGGTCGCGAAATACGGCCTGATCGACGACCCCGCCTTCTTCGCCTGGCTGGAGCAGAACTGGCGCGGCATCCTTTCCGGCGGCCCGGAACGCGAACACGCTGTTGCCAACAGCTGCCGCGCCAAGGCCAAGGTCGTCGCCGCCGACGAGCACGAGACCGGCGAGCGCGCGCTGCTCAATCTCGGCCACACCTTCGGCCATGCGCTGGAATCGGCCACCGGCTATTCGCAGCGCCTCGTGCATGGCGAGGGCGTCGCCATTGGCATGGTGCTGGCGCACCAGTTTTCCGCCCGCATGAACCTCTGCTCGCCGGATGACGGCGCCCGCGTCGAGGCGCATCTGAAGGCGGTCGGCCTGCCGACGCGGCTCTCCGACGTGCCCGGCGGCTTGCCCGACGCGCAGGATCTGATGAAGCGGATCGGCCAGGACAAGAAGGTGTCGCGCGGCACGCTGACCTTCATCCTGACGCATGGCGTCGGCAGGGCTTTCATCGCCAAGGACGTGCCGCCGTCCGCCGTCGAGACCTTCCTGGCCGACATGCTGGCGGGCTGACCGGCGGGATCGCGAAAGCGGGATTTCCCGAAACGGGGTCTCGCTTTTTGCAGCGATGCTTTAGAATGCCGCGGCGAGCGATTGCGGCGGCCTTGAAGCGCCGACTCCTCGCGCGGAGACGGGCTCGTGTTTGACATCCTCGAAACCTTCGGCGGCTGGTACGACCTGCCCGCCCATATCGGCTATGTGCTTTTCGCGGTCTCGCTGTTCCTGACGAACATCTTCTGGCTGCGCATCCTGCTGATCATCTCGCTTGCCTTCCAGATCGTCTATTTCGCAATGTCCGGCGGCGCGCTTTATACCGGCATCGTCTGGAATGTCGTCTTCATCCTGATCAACGCCTATCGCCTCATGGCTCTGGTTCAGGCGCGGCGCGCTCTCGGCCGGGCCACCCGCGGCCAGTTGCTGGGCGCCGGCGCCGACGAAGTGGTGATCGACGCCGCGAACAGCCTGGACGACAACCAGATCGGCGAACTGATCCGGCTTGGCGAGGTGTATGACCTCGCGCCCGGCGCGCCGCTGACGACCGAAGGCGAACCCGTCGACTGGTTCTATTTCATCACGGCCGGCCATGCCGTCGTCTTGGCAGGCGGGGTCGAGGTCGCGCGCCTGCATGCGGGCGAGTTCGTCGGCGAGGTGTCGTTCCTGACCGGCATCGTCGCGTCGGCGACGGTCCGCGCCTCCGACCGGCTTTCGGTGATCGCGCTCGACCGCGAGAAGCTGTCGCGCGCCTGCGCCGAGGATGCCCGTCTGTCCGCCGCAGTGCACCAGGTGATCGGCAACGCGCTGGCCCGAAAGCTGGTCGCCGCCAACCGCCGCGGCGTGCCGAGGGTTCCCCAGCCGGCGTGAGGGGGAGAGTTCTCAGTCTCGAGTTCGTGGCCGAATGCCATCTCTGTTGTGGCTGGATAGTGCCGGGGCGTGGGGTCGGGCCGGCGTCCGGCACCCGGCAACAAACCCTCACCCCAGCCCTCTCCCGCAGGCGGGAGAGGGAGCCCATCGCGCCCAGTCTCGACGTCTCCGCCACCCTGGCCAAAATCCGTCTCCCGCAGGCGGGAGAGGGGCCTCATCGCGTCCGGTCTCGACGTCGCCACCACGCCGGCCGAAGGCCCTCGCCCGCTTGCGGGAGAGGGTGGGGTGAGGGTCTTGCTTGAAGGCTTCGGCTGAATGGATCCCGGGTCTCCGCCCGGGATGACGCCGGTGGGGGCGTCGGGCTCGCGCACGATGACAGCGGCGGGTCCGGAATATCTGGCTCCGCCATCACCTCACCCTCGCCGTCATTCCTGCGAAAGCAGGAATCCATGCAGCCAAGGAACAGGGCGTTTCGGGCGCGAGTTTCCGGCTAACGGGCACCCCGGTCTCCGCCCGGAATCACGGCCGAGCCGTGCCAGACACAAAAAAAAGCCCGGCATGTCGCCATGCCGGGCTTTTTCCAAAAATATCGAACCAGCCTTAGGCCAGCTTGCCGTGGCAGTGCTTGAACTTCTTGCCCGAGCCGCAGGGGCAGGGGGCGTTGCGCTGGAGGCGGCTCCAAGTCGACGGGTCGTTCGGGTCGACGCCGAGCGCCGCGAAGCCGGCGGCCGCGTCCGCATTCTCGAGCAGCGGCGTGTCGTCGAACTCGTTCTCGCCGGAAAGCGGGTCGAGATGCATGGCCTGGAGGCTGTCCATGTCCATGTCATCCGGCGCCAGCGGCGGCGACTGCATGATCTCGACGCGCATCATCTGCGCCGTGACGGCCTCGCGCAGGTTCTGCAGCATTGCCTCGAACAGCTCGAAGGCCTCGGTCTTGTATTCGTTCAGCGGATCGCGCTGCGCGTAGCCGCGGAAGCCGATGACCTGGCGCAGATGGTCCAGCGTGACCAGATGCTCGCGCCAGAGATGGTCGAGCGTCTGCAGCAGGACGGCCTTTTCAACCTGGCGCATTACGGTCGGCGAGAAGCGCTCGGTGCGCGAGGCGGCGGCTTCGTCGCCGGCCTTCTGCACGCGTTCCAGCACTTCCGCGTCGGCAATGCCTTCTTCGGCCGCCCAGGCCTCGATCGGCAGGTCGAGATTGACCGCCGTCAGCAGCGCCTCGTGCAGGCCCTTGGCGTCCCACTGCTCGGGATAGGCCTTTTCCGGGATATGCTTGGCGACCAGATTGGCGATCACTTCCTGGCGCATGTCGTCGACGGTGGAGGCAACGTCTTCCTCGGCCATCAGCTCGATGCGCTGGTCGAAGATGACCTTGCGCTGGTCGTTCATGACGTCGTCGTATTTCAGCAGGTTCTTGCGGATGTCGAAGTTGCGCGCCTCGACCTTCTGCTGCGCCTTTTCCAGAGCCCGGTTGATCCAGGGATGGACGATCGCCTCGTCTTCCTTCAGCCCCAGCTTCTGCAGCATGCCGTCCATGCGCTCCGAGCCGAAGATGCGCATCAGATCGTCCTGCAGCGACAGGAAGAAGTGCGAATGGCCCGGGTCGCCCTGACGGCCGGAACGGCCGCGCAGCTGGTTGTCGATGCGGCGGCTTTCATGCCGCTCGGTGCCGATGACGTAGAGACCGCCGGCGGCCAGCGCCTTGTCCTTGAGGACGGCGATCTCGGCCTTGATCTCCTCGATGCGGCGATTGCGCTCGGCCTCGTCCTGGACGTCGCCCAGTTCGCGCTCGATGCGCATTTCGAGGTTGCCGCCGAGTTTGATGTCTGTACCGCGGCCGGCCATGTTGGTGGCGATCGTCACCGCGCCGGGCACGCCGGCCTGGGCGACGATATAGGCTTCCTGCTCATGATAGCGGGCGTTCAGCACCTGGTGCGGGACCTTCTCCTTCTTCAGGAGCTCCGACAGCAGTTCCGACTTCTCGATCGAGGTCGTGCCGACGAGGACCGGCTGGCCGCGCTGGCTGCAATCCTTGATGACGCGGATGATCGCCTTGTACTTCTCGTTGGCAGTCCGGTAGACCTCGTCGTCATCATCGATACGCGAGACGGGGACGTTGGTCGGGATCTCGAGGACCTCGAGACCGTAAATGTCCATGAACTCGGCCGCTTCCGTCTGCGCCGTACCGGTCATGCCGGCCAGCTTCTCGTACATGCGGAAATAGTTCTGGAAGGTGATCGAGGCCAGCGTCTGGTTTTCCGGCTGGATCTTGACGTGTTCCTTCGCCTCCAGCGCCTGGTGCAGGCCTTCCGAATAGCGGCGGCCCGGCATCATGCGGCCGGTGAACTCGTCGATGATGACGACTTCGTCATCCTTGACGATGTAGTCCTTGTCGCGCTGGAACAGACGGTGCGCGCGCAGGCCCTGGTTGATGTGGTGCACGACGGTGACGTTCTCGACGTCGTAGAGCGACTCGCCCTTCAGCAGGCCCGCTTCGGTCAGGAGCTGCTCGAGCTTCTCGTTGCCGGCCTCGGTGAAGTTGGCGGTGCGCTGCTTTTCGTCGATCTCGTAATCTTCCGGCGAGAGCGCCGGAATGAAGGCGTCGATCGTGGTGTAGAGCTCCGAGCGGTCGTCGAGCGGGCCGGAGATGATCAGCGGGGTGCGCGCCTCGTCGATCAGGATCGAGTCGACTTCGTCGACGATCGCATAATGATGCGGGCGCTGGACCATCTGGCCGAGCTCGTACTTCATGTTATCGCGCAGATAGTCGAAGCCGTACTCGTTGTTGGTGCCGTAGGTGATGTCGCAGGCATACGCCGCGCGGCGCTGGTCGTCGTCAAGGCCATGTACGATGACGCCGACCGACAGGCCGAGGAAGCGGTAGAGCCGGCCCATCCATTCGGCGTCGCGCGAGGCGAGGTAATCGTTGACGGTGACGACGTGCACGCCCTTGCCGCTGAGTGCGTTCAGGTACACCGGAAGCGTCGCGACAAGGGTCTTGCCTTCGCCGGTCTTCATCTCCGAGATGGCGCCATCGTTCAGCACCATGCCGCCGATCATCTGGACGTCGAAATGACGCATGCCGAGCGCGCGCTTGGCGCCCTCGCGGACGGTGGCGAAGGCGGGAACCAGCAGGTCGTTGACGGACTTGCCGCCGGCAATCTCGCGCTTGAACTGTTCGGTGCGGGCGCGGAGCTGGTCGTCGGTGAGCTTCGACAGCTCGTCTTCCAGCGCATTGATCTGCGCGACCACGGGCCGGTAGCCCTTGACGCGGCGGTCATTGGCCGAGCCGAAAAATTTGCGCGCAAGCGAACCGAGACCGACCATGGGTCATCCTTGATGTTGGGTCCGGGCCGCCCCGGAGAGGCGAGGGGGCGCCGGGTTCTTGTTGTCGGCGCGATCGCATCGGCTGCGACGAAGGCCGGAAACCGTTAGGCGCGCCGTCACCTCACACGTCACAGCGTTCTGGACGCCGAGTTCCGAGACAGATAAGAGGGGGCACAAGGGTTGTCAACGTGGACGACCGGCGGCGTCATGCCCGCAAAATGCCGGAATTGCAGCAGATCCACGCACTTGATCGTGAGGAACACGCAATGCTCTTCACTTCTCTCTCCGTAAAGGAACAGGACAAGTCCATGATGTCTCGTGTCTCATCTTCCCTTACGGCCTTGCGCGGGCCTGCTCTGGCCGTGCTCGGCCTGATGGCGCTGGCGGCACCGGTTGTCGCGCAGGACGCCCCCGCGCCCGCGGCTGCCCCCGCCGCCGCGCCTGCCGATCCGAAGACCGTTCTGGCGACCGTCAACGGCCAGCCGATCACCGAGGCCGATCTCACCCTGGCCGGCGATGATTTCGCCGAGGAACTCGCCAAGGTTGCGCCCGACCAGCGCCGCAAGGCCATCCTCGACGTGCTGATCGACCTGCGCCTGATGGCGGGCGCCGCCGAAAAGGACGGCCTCGACAAGTCCGAGGAATTCCAGCGCCGTCTCGCTCTGCTGCGCGCCCGCGCGCTGCGCAACGAGTTCTTCCGCGCCAAGGTCGACCTCGCCGTGACCGATGAAGCGGTCAAGAAGCGCTACGAGACCGAGATCGCCAAGATCGTGCCGGAAGAGGAAGTCCACGCCCAGCACATCCTGGTCGAGACCGAGGACGAGGCCAAGTCGATCATCGCCGAACTCGACAAGGGCGGCGATTTCGCCAAGCTCGCGGCCGAGAAGTCGAAGGATCCCGGTTCCGCCAAGATGGGCGGCGATCTCGGCTTCTTCACCAAGGGCAAGATGATCAAGGAATTCGAGGAAGCGGCCTTCGCCCTCGAGCCCGGCAAGTACACCGAGAAGCCGGTCAAGACCCAGTATGGCTACCACGTCATCAAGTCGGTCGAGAAGCGCAAGCAGCCGCTGCCGACCTTCGACCAGGTCAAGGATCAGGTCCGCCAGCTCGTGCTGCGCGACACCTTCGTCGACACCGTCGCCGGCCTGCGCAAGGACAGCAAGGTCGAGATCGTCGACCCGACCCTGAAGGCCGCTCCGTCGCAGCCCGCGCAGTAAGCGCAGGGTTAACGGATTGCTAACGGAAGGGCCGGACATCAGTCCGGCCCTTTTGCATTTCAGGATTGCCGCTTCCTTCCTTCCCCGATCCGAAACGGCTTGCGCGTGACAGGCGGTTCGGGCAGAGGGATGGCCTCTTTTGCCCGAACCCGCCGAGGCATCATGTCCACTGCCGTCTCCCCGCTCGCCGTTCCCTTCCCCGAGATGCCGCCGATCGAAGGCGTGACCTTCGCGACCGCCGAGGCCGGCATCAAGTACAAGAACCGCCTCGACGTTTTCCTCGCGCTGTTTGTCGAGGGCACGACGGTGGCCGGTGTCTTCACCCAGTCCAAGTGCCCGTCGGCGCCGGTCGACTGGTGCCGGGAATCGCTGAAGGGCGGCACGGCGCGGGCGCTGCTGGTCAATTCCGGCAATGCCAATGCCTTCACCGGCAAGAAGGGCCGCGAAACCACGAGTTTGCAGGGCGAACTGGCGGCCAAGGTCGCGGATTGCCGCCCGAATGAGGTGTTTCTCGCCTCGACCGGCGTGATCGGCGAACCGCTCGACGCCCAGAAATTCGCCGCGGTCCTGCCGGATGCGGCATCGCGCGCCGCCGCCGGCCCCTGGGTCGACGCCGCCCGCGCCATCATGACCACCGACACCTTCCCGAAGGGCGCGACCCGCACCGTCAAGCTTGGCGCCGCCACGGTGACGATCAACGGCATCGCCAAGGGCGCCGGCATGATCGCGCCCGACATGGCCACAATGCTTTCCTTCGTCGCCACGGATGCCGCCATCGCCGCGCCGGTGCTTCAGGCGCTGCTGTCCAGGGGTGTCGACGGCAGCTTCAATTCCGTGACCGTCGACAGCGACACCTCGACCTCCGACACGCTGCTTCTGTTCGCTACCGGCAAGGCGCAAGGCGCGGAAACCATTACCGATTCCGCCGATCCGCGCCTGGCGGATTTCGCCCGGGCGCTGGATGAGGTGCTGCTCGACCTCGCCACCCAGGTGGCGCGCGACGGCGAGGGCGCGCGCAAGCTGATCGAGGTCCGGGTCGTCGGCGCCGTTTCCAACGCCTCGGCCAAGCGCATCGCGCTGTCGATCGCCAATTCGCCGCTGGTCAAGACGGCGGCGGCCGGCGAGGACGCCAATTGGGGACGCGTCGTCATGGCCGTCGGCAAGGCCGGCGAACCGGCCGACCGCGACAGGCTGTCGATCTCCTTCGGCGAAACCCGCGTCGCCTTCGAGGGCGAGCGCGATCCGTCCTATTCGGAAGCCGTCGCCTCGGCCTACATGAAGAACCAGGAAATCGTCATCACGGCCGAGATCGGCCTGGGCGAGGGCAAGGCCACCGTGTGGACCTGCGACCTGACCAAGGAATATGTCGCCATCAATGGCGACTACCGCAGCTGAGGTGACCATCTTGCCGTCCATCCTGGGTATCGAATCCGCATGCCTTTCCGCCTGGCCTGCGGTCGGTACCGTGCATGACGGAGCCTGGCTCTGGCGTTTCGCGCATGGCTATTCGAAGCGCTCAAATTCGTTCCAGAGCCTCGATCCGGAAGATGACGAGGATGCCGAGCGGCGGATCGACTACCTGGCCGCGCTCTCGCTGCGCCATGGCATCGCGCCGGTCTTCCGCGTGACGCCGCTGGCCGGCGGCCGGGTGCTGGATGCCCTCGACCGCGCCGGCTGGTCCACCTATGAGGAGAGCCGGGTTCTTGCCATGTCGCTTGCGGATTGTGCCTTCGAGCCGGCCGGCGACGTCCGGTTCTTCAATCCGACCGATCCGCGCTGGTATCGGGCGCAGTCGACCTTGAGCCAGTCGACGGGCAAGACCGTGGAAACGCTGAAGATCCTGCTCGGGCTGATCGCGCCGGAAGCGCGTGGCGTCGTCGCCTATGCGCCGGACGGGACGCCGGCCGCGGCGGCGCTCGCCGTCAATGCGGGCGGGATCGGCATCTATCTGAATGTCGTCACCGACAGGACGAAGCGCCGCCAGGGCTATGGTGCCATGGTGATGCGGGCGGCGTTGCGCTGGACGACGGAGAACGGCGCCCGGGCGGCCGCGATCCAGGTGACCTCCGACAACGACCCGGCGATCCGGCTCTACGAGTCGCTCGGCTTCGTCGAGCAATATCGCTACCACTACCGCAGTCCCGCCTGAGCCCTTCTGCTTCCCGCGAGGTTTTGATGACACGCCGCCTTCTTCTCGTGGTCGCCTGTGCGCTGGTCGATGCCGACAATCGCATCCTGATCGCGCAGCGCCCCGAGGGCAAAGCGCTGGCGGGACTGTGGGAATTTCCAGGCGGCAAGGTCGATGCCGGCGAGACGCCGGAAGACGCCCTGATCCGCGAACTGCGCGAGGAGCTGGGCGTCGAGACCAAGACCGCGTGCCTCGCGCCGCTTACCTTCGCCAGCCACAGCTATGACGATTTCCACCTGCTGATGCCGCTCTATGTCTGCCGGCGCTGGACCGGATTTCCGCGCAGCCTGGAAGGGCAGGCGCTCAAATGGGTGCGCGCCAAGCAGCTCCGCGATTATCCGATGCCGCCGGCGGACGAGCCTTTGATCGCGCCGTTAATCGAGCTTTTATGAGTTTGGGCGAGGGTCTGGCCTGAAGGCGTCGCGTGTCGTGACGCCGAATGGATAGCGGAATTCCGTGGCTGTCCAGGCAAGGCATGTCGATGAGCGCCGCCGCTGGTCCCTCCCTTATCCGCTTCCTGCGCTCGCGCCGGGGCCCGATCGCCATCGAATACGGCCTGATCATCGGCGTCATCGTTTTGGCGCTGGCAGCTGTCATTTTCACCGGCGGCGGCATCCTCTCGCTCTATGAGCGTGTGGTCGCGCTGGCCGTGCAATCCTGACGCCTATTACTCCGACGACTGCTCCCTCTCCTTGCGCGCCGCCTCCAGCGCATCGGCAAGCCGCACCTTGGCCGAGCCTGGCTTGAGCGGCTTCTGCTGGCTCTCATGCGGCGCCCATCCCGACAGCGCGATCAGCTCGAAGGTGGCGCGGACGCGGCCATCGGCGTCGGCGTAGCGCTCCGCATAGAGCGCGGCGGCGCGCGCCAGGATCGGCCGCGTCAGCGGGCGCGGGTCGCGCGCGACGAGCGCGTTAGTCGCTCCCATGGCGCGCAGATCGCGCATCAGATGGAACAGGCTGTCATAGCGGACGATGAGCCGGTCGGTGTCGGTCACCGGCAGGGCAAAGCCGGCGCGCTGCAGCAGCGCGCCGATGTCGCGCACATCGGCAAAGGGCGCGACGCGCGGCGCGGCGCCGCCGCGAATGTCGCTTTCGGCCTCGGTCAGAACGGCGCGCAGCTCATGCAGCGTGTCGCCCCCGACAAGGGCTGCCAGCAGCAGCCCGTCCGGCTTCAGCGCCCGCTTGATCTGCGCGAGCAGGCCCGGCAGGTCGTTGACCCACTGGAAGGACAGCGCGCTGACCGCGAGGTCGACCGAACCCGGCTCCAGCGGCAAGCCTTCATTCGCGTCCAGCCGGACCCGTCGCACGTCGCCGCCCTGGCCGTTGGCGGCGAGCGCCGCCGCGAGGGCGGGCGAGAGATCCCCGATATCGGCTGCCTGCTCGAAGTGGCGGTTCACCGTCGACAGGCGGTCCATCAGGTCTTCGATCGTGCGGGCGAGCAGGAAATCGCTGCCGGAAACGGCGAGCCGCTCGGCGCGCGCGCGACGCAGGTCGAGCAGGTTGCGATCGAAGAGAATGGGGGCGCCGGCCATGGCACAGCCTTCCTGACGGGGGTGGTGGCGGCCGTTATGGGACTGGCGGCTCTTCCGGTCAAAGCCGTTCTGCATTACGCTACGGCATGCGAGCGGGCGCGGCGGTCGAAAAATCGACATGGCTGGAGCCGTTTCGGGCACGGCTCGGGGCGGCAGGGCGGTTCGTCATCAATCTGGCGCTGCCGCCGGCCTGCATGGCGTGCAACCGGCCGGTGGCAGAGAGCGGTGCGCTGTGCGCGACCTGCTGGGACCGATTGCGGCTGATCGAGCGGCCCTTCTGCCAGCGGCTCGCGATTCCCTTCGGATACGACATCGGCCCGGAGGCACTTTCCGCCGAGGCGATCGCCGATCCGCCGCCCTTCCACCGGCTGCGCGCCGTCGCCGTCTATGACGAATTGTCGGGCCGGATCGTGCAGGGGCTCAAATATCATGACCATGTCGAACTAGCCCGCTCGATCGGCGCGATGATGGTGCGGGCAGCGGGCGACATCGCCGGCGAGGCGCAGATCGTCGTGCCGGTGCCGCTGCATCCGCGCCGGCTCTGGCAGCGCCGCTTCAACCAGTCGGCGATGATCGCGGCGGAGATCGCGAGACGGCTGGAAAGGCCGCATTTCCCGGACCTCGTCGACAGGATCAAGCCGACGCGCCGGCAGGTGGGGCTGAAGGCAAGCGAGCGCGCGGCCAACGTCCAGGGCGCCTTTCGCGTATCGACGGAGGCCAGGGCGAAGCTCGCCGGCCGGCATGTGCTTCTCGTCGATGATGTCTACACCACCGGGGCGACGGCGAAGGCCGTGACGCGGGCGCTTCTGCGCGGCGGCGCGGCCGGCGTCGACGTCGTCGTCTTCGCACGGGTTGTCGAAGGGCTGGGCTGAAGCCTATATAGGCGGCTCCCAATCATCAGGATTGAACATGGCCGAAGTGATCATCTACACCCGGCAGGCCTGCGGATATTGTTCGTCCGCCAAGCGCCTTCTGGACAAGAAAGGCGTTGCCTATGTCGAATTCGACGCCACCGGAAAGCCGGAACTCCGCCAGGAAATGATCGAGCGCGCCAAGGGGCGCGCAACGTTCCCGCAGATTTTCATCGGCGGGACGCATGTTGGGGGCTGCGACGACCTGCACGATCTCGAGGGGCAGGGCCGCCTGGATCTGCTTCTGGCGTCCTGACGGGCGCCGCTTTCATTTTATTCAATCAAGGAGAGAGCCGATGACGAGCTTCAAAGCGGCTTGCGTCCAGATGCGCAGCGGGCGTTCGGTGGCGGCGAATGTCGACGATGCCGAGGCTCTGATCCGGGCGGCGGCGGCAGCCGGGGCCGGCTATGTGCTGACCCCGGAAATGACGACCATCCTCGACCGCGACAAGGAAGCGCTGCTCGCGGCGATCGGCCCGGAAGAGATCGACACGTCGCTGCAGCGGTTCCGCGAGATCGCGCGCGAACTGGGCATTCATCTCCATATCGGCTCGATGGCGATCAAGCTTGCCGACGATCACATCGCCAACCGCTCTTTCCTGATCGCGCCGAATGGCGCCGTCATCGGCCGCTATGACAAGATCCACATGTTCGATGTCGATCTTTCCGGCGGCGAAAGCTATCGCGAATCCGCGACCTATCGCGCCGGCGATACCGCCATCGTCGCCGACCTGCCCTGGACCAAGATCGGCCTGACGATCTGCTACGATGTCCGCTTCCCGGCCCTGCACCGGACGCTGGCCAAGGCCGGCGCCGCCGTGCTGGCCGTACCCGCCGCCTTCACCAAGAAGACCGGCGAGGCGCATTGGCACGTGCTGCTGCGCTCGCGGGCGATCGAGACCGGCTCCTATGTCGTGGCGGCGGCGCAGGCCGGCCATCATGAAGACGGCCGCGACACCTATGGCCACAGCATGATCGTCGATCCCTGGGGCAAGATCCTGGCGGAGGCCGATGACCAGCCCGGCTTCATCATCGCCGAGATCGATCCGGCCTTTTCCGCCTCGGCGCGCCAGGCCATTCCGGCGCTCGCCAATGCGCGCGATTTTGCGCTGCCCGAGATGCCCCAGGTTGGCAGCTTCGTGAACTGATCCCCATATAGATGTCATGATCCGATACAATCTCGTCTGTACGGGCGGACACGACTTCGAAAGCTGGTTTCGCGACGCGGCGGCCTTTGACAAGGCCGCCAAGGCGAAGGCCGTGACCTGCCCGGAATGCGGCACCAGCGATGTCGTGAAGGCCTTGATGGCGCCGTCCGTTTCGACGGCGCGCAAGCGAGAGGCGGCGGCCGTGAAGGTCGCCGCGCCGGACCCGCGCCAGGCGGCTATGGTCGAGATGATGCGCAAGCTGCGCGCGCATGTGACGGAAAACGCCGACTATGTCGGGGCCAAGTTCGCCGAGGAAGCGCGCAAGATCCACTACGAAGAGGTCGAGGCGCGCGGCATCTATGGCGAGGCCTCGCCGGAAGAGGCGCGCTCGCTGATCGACGAGGGGATTGAGTTCCTGCCCCTGCCGGTCCTGCCGGAAGACGGCAACTAGAGCCTTTCACCGCTTCTCTGAAACGGCGCAACGCTCTAACTCCTTGTGGAATCGCGTTTTCTTCACGCGAACCGGTACCCGCTTCGCTCGAAAACGCTCTAGCGGCGGACGGCCGCTAGCATGTAGTTGACGTCCATGTCGGACGAAGTCTTCCACTGGTTGCGAAGCGGGTTGAACACGACGCCGGTCTCGGTCGAAAGATCGAGGCCGTTTTCCCGCAGCGCAGACGCGAGTTCCGAAGGGCGCACGAGCTTCTCATAGCTGTGCGTGCCGCGCGGCAGCCATCCCAGAATATACTCGGCTCCCACGATCGCCAGCGCCCAGGCCTTTGGCGTGCGGTTGATGGTCGAAAGCACCATCAGCCCGCCCGGCTTCACCATGGCCGACGTCTCGCGGATGAAGAGCGGCAGGTCGGCGACATGCTCGACGATCTCCATGGCGAGCACGATGTCGAATCGCTCGCCGGCCTGCGACAGCGCCTCGGCGGTCGTCGCCCGGTAGTCGATGTCGAGGCCGACCTCGCGCGCATGCAGCGACGCGACGCCGATATTGGTTTCCGAGGCATCGGCTCCGACAACCGTCGCGCCGAGCCGCGCCATCGGCTCCGACAACAGCCCGCCGCCGCAGCCGATATCCAGCACGCGCAGGCCCTGCAGGGCCTTGGGGTCCCGCACGTCGCGGCCGAACAGCCGCGCGGCCTCGTCCTTGATGAAGCCGATCCGGATCGGGTTCAGCCGATGCAGCGGCGCGAACTTGCCGTTGGGCGCCCACCACTCGCCGGCGATCGCCGAAAAATGCGCGATTTCGTCCTGGTCGACGGTAGTGCTGTGCTCGGCGGCTGACATGGGCGGCTCCTTCTCGGGCGAACGTCGTCGTGGCGGCGAGTGAAGTCAAGGCAGGCGGTCGCCGCATCCCCGTGTCGGGGCAGGATCCGGCGCGTCGATCGGCCGATTTTCGCGCCGCGCCACCGCATCCCCAGAGCTTGGTGCAGCCCGCGCGCCGTCGCCGTTGCGGCTTCCTGCCGAAGCCGCTATGAAGGCGCCCGTCCGGTTGTTCTGGTTGACCGGAGATCCTTCAATCTCTTCCGCAGCTTCTGCGGAAACTGCCCTTCAAAGGTTGCTGATGGCCCGGCTGGTGATGAAGTTCGGCGGAACCTCCGTCGCCGATATCGATCGCATCCGCATTGTGGCTCGTCACGTCAAACGCGAAGTCGACGCCGGCTTCCAGGTCGCCGTCGTGGTTTCGGCGATGTCCGGCAAGACCAACGAACTCGTCAGCTGGACGCGGGCCGCGGCGCCGATGCACGATGCGCGCGAATATGACGCCGTTGTCGCTTCCGGCGAGCAGGTGACCTCCGGCCTCCTGGCGATCGCGCTGCAGGAAATGGGCATCAACGCCCGCTCCTGGCAGGGCTGGCAGATCCCGATCCGCACCGATGGCGCCCATGGCGCCGCACGCATCGTCGACATTGACGGCTCGAAGCTGATCGAGCGGCTGGAGCAGGGCCAGGTCGCCGTGGTTGCGGGTTTCCAGGGCCTCGGCCCGGACAATCGCATCGCCACGCTCGGCCGCGGCGGTTCCGACACGAGCGCGGTGGCGATCGCCGCCGCGATCAAGGCGGATCGCTGCGATATCTATACGGACGTCGACGGCGTCTACACGACCGATCCCCGGATGGTACCGAAGGCCAAGCGCCTCGACCGCGTCTCGCATGAAGAAATGCTCGAGATGGCGTCGCTGGGCGCGAAGGTGCTGCAGGTACGCTCCGTCGAACTGGCTATGGTGCATGGTGTGCGGACCTTCGTGCGGTCCAGCTTCGTCGATCCGGAAGATCCGGGCCTCGCCGATCCCAACAATCCCCCAGGCACCCTCATTTGCGACGAGGACGAGATCGTGGAAAAGCAGGTTGTTACCGGCATCGCCTATGCCAAGGACGAGGCTCAGATCTCGCTGCGCGAAGTCGCCGACAAACCCGGCGTCGCCGCCGCGGTGTTCGTGCCGCTGGCCGAAGCCAACATCAATGTCGACATGATCGTGCAGAACGTCTCGGAAGACGGCACGACCACCGACATGACCTTCACCGTGCCGAATACCGATTTCGACCGGGCCTGGAAGGTGCTGGCCGAGGCGCGCGATTCGATCGGCTATACCAGCGTGCAGGGTTCGCGCGACCTGACCAAGGTTTCGGTGATCGGCATCGGCATGCGAAGCCATGCCGGCGTTGCGGCGTCCGCCTTCAAGGCGCTCGCCGGCAAGGGCATCAACATCCGCGCGATCACGACGTCGGAAATCAAGATTTCGATCCTGATTGACGCGGCCTATACCGAGCTGGCCGTACGGACGCTGCATTCGCTCTACGGGCTGGACGCCGCCTGATCAACAGGCTTTCCGACCCGACGAAACAGCATTGTACCTTCTGCCTAACTCGTGCCACGACTAGGTAGGAAGCATGCGGGGAACCGGCCGAATCGGCCGGCTTCCCGAGACGGATTTCGATGGTCGGAACCCGTCAAAGCTCTCAAATTGCGGAAGGCGGACCATGCGGGGGTCACTCGCCGGGCCGCGCGTCCTGCTCCGTCGCCTGCGCGAAATCATGGCGGAGCCGATCAGCGCGCAAGACCGGCTCGACAAGATCGTAGCCCAGATCGCGGCCAACATGGTGGCCGAGGTGTGCTCGGTTTATGTCCTGCGCGCCGATGACGTGCTCGAGCTCTACGCCACCGAAGGCCTGAACCGGTCGGCCGTCCACCATGCGGGCCTGCGTGTCGGGCAGGGCCTTGTCGGCCTGATCGCCTCCGAGGCGCGCCCGCTCAATCTGCAGGACGCGCAGAGCCATCCGGCTTTCGCCTACCTGCCGGAGACGGGCGAAGAGATCTACAACGCGTTCCTCGGCGTGCCGATCCTGCGCGCCGGCCGTACGCTCGGCGTCCTCGTCGTGCAGAACCGCGCCCACCGCACCTATCACGACGAGGAAGTCGAGGCGCTCCAGACCACCGCGATGGTTCTGGCCGAGATGATCGCGGTCGGCGAGCTGCAGGGCCTGGCGCGGCCCGGAACCTCGCTCGACGTCAAGCGCCCGTTGTCGCTGAAGGGCACGCCGCTCTCGGACGGCATCGCGCTCGGCCATGTCGTGCTGCACGAGCCGCGCGTCGTCGTGACCCAGCTGATCGCCGAGGACACGGACAAGGAGAGCCAGCGGCTTGAGCAGTCGATCGCCAATCTGCGTCTCTCCGTCGACGACATGCTCTCGCGCGACGATATCGCGCCGGCCGGCGAGCATCGCGACATCCTCGAAGCCTATCGCATGTTCGCCTATGATCGCGGCTGGGTGCGCCGCATGGACGAGGCGATCCAGAACGGGCTTTCGGCCGAAGCCGCCGTCGAGAAGGTTCAGAGCGACACGCGCGCCCGCCTGCAGCGCCAGACCGATCCGTATCTGCGCGAGCGGCTTCACGATTTCGACGACCTGGCCAACCGCCTGTTGCGCGAGTTGATGGGCAAGTCGCATGGTCCCGATGGCGGCACGCTGCCCAAGGACAGCATCATCGTCGCGCGCAACATGGGCGCCGCCGAACTGCTCGACTATGACCGCAGCCGCGTGCGTGGACTGGTGCTGGAGGAGGGCGGGGCGACCAGCCACGTCACCATCGTCGCCCGTGCCCTCGGCATTGCCACGATCGGTCGCGCCGCCAACATCGTCTCGCTGGTCGAGAATGGCGATCCCATCATTCTCGACGCGGATATCGGCGAGGCGCATGTGCGGCCGCCGGCCGATGTCGAGGCGGCCTATGGCGAGAAGGTCAAGTTCCGCGCCAAGCGCCAGGCCCAGTACAGGCTGCTGCGTAACAAGCCGGCGGTCACGCTGGATGGCCACCGCGTTTCGCTGAACATGAATGCCGGCCTGCTGGTCGACCTGCCGCATCTTTCGGAAGCCGGCGCCGAGGGCATCGGCCTGTTCCGCACCGAACTCCAGTTCATGGTCGCCTCGACCATGCCGCGCATGGACGAGCAGACGGCGCTCTACGCCGCCGTCCTCAAGGCCAGCGGCAATCGGCCTGTCACCTTCCGCACGCTCGATATCGGCGGCGACAAGGTGCTGCCTTACATGCGCATGCAGCCGGAAGAAAATCCGGCACTTGGCTGGCGGGCGATCCGGCTTGGCCTGGATCGCCCGGGCCTGCTCCGCATGCAGTTGCGGGCGCTGTTGCACGCGGCGGCCGGCCGCGAGTTGCGCGTCATGCTGCCGATGGTCACCGAGGTGAGCGAGATCCGTCGCGCCCGCGCCCTGCTCGAGCGCGAGGTCGCGCAGCTGCGCCGTCATGGCCACGAGGAACCGTCGCGCATCCTGCTCGGCTCGATGGTCGAGGTGCCGGCCCTGCTGTTCCAGCTCGATTCGCTGATGGAGGCCGTCGATTTCGTCTCGGTCGGCTCCAACGACCTGCTGCAATACATGACGGCGAGCGACCGCGGCAACATGCGTGTCGCCAGCCGTTTCGACCCGCTGTCGCGGCATTTCCTGCGCACGCTGCGTCGGATCGTCGAGGCGGCGGATCGGCATGGGACGCCGGTGACCTTGTGCGGCGAAATCGCCAGCCGGCCGCTGGCCGCCGTTGCGCTGGCGGGCATCGGCTTCCGCTCTCTCTCGATGTCGGCCGCCTCGATCGGTCCGGTCAAGGCCACCCTGCTGGCGCTTGACTTGAGCCGGCTGAAGGCCGTGCTTGATCCCCTCTTAGCCCTGGACGATGGCGAGGACGGCGTCCGCGCGGCGCTTTCCGCCTTCGTCGAAGCCGAAGGCATACCGATCTGACCTCCTTGCTGCCGCCCGGGCTTCCCTGGGAAAAGATCAATCATCTCGTTGCCCGCGCCGAGGTCATCGACCAGAAGCTCGCCGCGACCAGCGACGGCGCGACCCTGGTGCAATTGTCCAAGGAGCGATCGGAACTGCAGGATATCGTCGAGGCCGTCCACCGGCTAAAGGCGGCCGCGGCCGAACGCGAAGCGCTGGACGATCTCGCCGGCGATCCCGAGATGGCGGGGCTTGCCGAGGAAGAGCGGGATTCGCTCGAAGCGCAGATCGAAGCCCTGACGCAGGAGATCCGTGTTCTGCTCCTGCCGCGCGACGCGGCCGACGAGAAGAGCGCCATCCTCGAAATTCGCGCCGGCACCGGCGGCGACGAGGCCGCCCTGTTCGCGGGCGATCTCTTCCGCATGTATCAGCGCTATGCCGCGCTGCATGGCTGGCGGATTCAGGTCCTCTCGGAGAGCGAGGGCGAGGCCGGCGGCTACAAGGAAATCATCGCCGACGTGACCGGCAAGGGCGTGTTCGCCCGGCTGAAGTTCGAATCCGGCGCCCACCGTGTGCAGCGCGTGCCGGCGACTGAGGCGAGCGGCCGGATCCATACCTCGGCTGCGACGGTGGCCGTGCTGCCCGAGGCCGAGGATGTCGACATCGACATCCGGCCGGAAGACATCAAGATCGACACGACGCGCGCATCGTCGGCTGGCGGCCAGCACGCCAACACGACCGATACGGCCGTGCGCATCACGCATATCCCGACCGGCACCGTCATCGTCGTGGCCGGTCGGTCGCAGCACCAGAACCGCGCCCAGGCGACGCAGATCCTGCGCGCCCGATTGTTCGACATGGAGCGCGAGCGGCTTTCGTCCGAGCGTGCCGCCGACCGCAAGGGCCAGGTCGGTTCCGGCGATCGCTCCGAACGCATCCGCACCTACAACTTCCCGCAAGGCCGGGTCACCGACCATCGCATCAATCTGACGCTCTACAAGCTCGAGGCGGTGATCACGGGCGAGGCGCTCGACGAGATCATCGAGCCACTGATCACCGAGCATCAGGCGGGGCTTCTGGCCGCGCTCGATTCATGAGCCTTCCGGCCGCCACGCTGGCTTCGGCGCGCCGCGCCGCGGCGGCGCGGCTGGCGGCCGGGCTCGGGCCCGATGCGACGCCGGCGCTGGATGCGCGTCTGCTGGTCGCCGGCGCGCTTGGCATCGCGCCGGACCGTCTGATCCTCGTCGATGACCGGGAGCTTGCCCAAGCCGAGAGTCATGCCATCGACGCGGCGATCGAGCGCCGCCTGGCCGGCGAGCCCGTCGCCCGCATTCTCGGCGAAAAGGAATTCTGGGGCCTGAGCTTCCATCTCGCCGACGCGACGCTGGTGCCTCGCCCGGACACCGAGACGCTGGTCGAGGCGACGCTGGCCTGGATCGACCGGACGCATGGCCGCGACAAGCCGCTGCGCCTGCTCGATATCGGCACCGGCACGGGCGCGATCCTGATCGCCCTTCTCAGCGAACTGCCCCGTGCGATCGGCCTCGGCGTCGATCTGTCGGGAGAGGCGGCCCGTGCGGCGCGCGACAACGCTGCGCGGCTGGGTTTCGCCGAGCGCAGCCTGTTCGTTCGCGGCTCCTGGTCGGCATGTTCCGGGCCCGTGGATGTAATCGTCTCAAATCCGCCCTATATAGAGAGTGGAATCATCTCCACCCTGGATCGGGAGGTCAGAGACCACGATCCGATGCTGGCATTGGATGGGGGGGATGACGGTCTCGTTGCATACAGAGCGATCCTTGCGGATCTGGACCGGGTGATGCATCCCGGCGGTGCGGCGTTTTTTGAAATTGGCCACGATCAGGCTCAGGCGCTCGCGTCGCTGGCCGGTGAATCCGGCCTCACGGTCGAGGTCCATCGCGATCTCGCGGGCCATGACCGGGTGGTAGAACTGCACCGATTGACTGGAGCCTGATGCCAAAGCGCGCAGGCGCCTGAAATTGAATAATCCGCTTGGAAATCAGCCACGAAACAGCTAGTTTCCGAGCCACCGCAGATGGAATTGATGCGTCTCCCTGACGTCGAAGCTTAGGCTTCGCGAGGGAGCGGCGCGGTAAGGGCCAGATTGGCCGTGAGGGTCGGATCGGGGGAGATCGACCGGGCTTCAGTGCCTAGAGCGTCATCTCTACTTGGTACGACACGAATTCCCAGGACGCCCCGCTCCGGCGGTGGCCAGGTTGCCCAAGGTCCGATGTCTGGACACTTGGCTGCCCGATCCGCGGAAGAGTGACGATCGTCTTCGCCGGTTCCGGCGTTTCGGGCTGAGGCTCGATGCGGCCCGATATCGACGGATTTGTCCGGCCGGCGTTTCGCTTCGGTCGATGAGATTGGTTGACCTTGTTGGTCACGGAAGAGAAAATTCATGAGACAAGGACAGCAGAACAACAATAACAACAAGCGGATGCGCGGGCGGAACAACAGCAATAGCAACAACAATAACAACAACCGCAAAGGCCCCAATCCGCTGACCCGCTCGTTCGAGAGCAACGGTCCGGATGTCAAAATCCGTGGCACCGCTCTCCACATCGCGGAGAAGTATGTGACGCTGGCGCGCGACGCGCAGTCGTCCGGCGACCGCGTCATGGCCGAGAATTATCTGCAGCACGCCGAGCATTATTTCCGCGTCATCGCGGCGGCGCAGGCGCAGAACCCGCAGAACGCCCAGCAGCCGCAGCCGTCCTATCGCTCCGACCAGGACGATGAAGGCCTCGACGAAGAGGACGATCGCTTCAGCGAACGCTTCGGCCAGGCACACAATCAGGAACGCGGCCAGCAGGTCGATCGCCAGCCCCAGCGTGACAATGACGGCAACGTCGCCCAGGCCGACGGGCAGCCCTATGCCAACGGCCAGAACGGCGGCACCCAGAACGAGGCCCGCGAAGGCGGGGATCGCCAGCAGGATCGCCCCGAACGTCAGGACCGCCAGGAGCGTTACGAGCGGCCGGCGCGAACCGACCGGCAGGATCGCGGAGAGCGTCAGGACCGCCCCGAGCGGAACGACCGCTCCGATCGCAACGAGCCGCGCGGCGACCGTCCCGAGCGGACGGAACAGCGCGCGGATCGTCCCGAACGCCAGGACCGCCCTGAGCGTCAGGATCGTCCGGAACGTCAGGATCGCCCCGAGCGTCAGGATCGCCCGGAGAGGACCGACCGCCAGCCGCGTGCGGACCGTGGCGAGCGTCGCGACCGTTCGGATCGCGGCGACCGCAACGAGCGTTCGCAGCTTCCCCGCTTCGTGACGGGTGAGCCGGCGCCGCAGCCGGTTGTCGATGCAGCGCAGTTCCATCCCGCGGCCGATCAGGCGAAGCCCGAAGCCATCCGCGCGGAGCCGGCTACGTCGGAACCGGTGACGCCGGAAGTCGTCGAGGTCGCGAAGGCCGAACCGGCAGTCGTTGCGCCGGTCGCCGAAGCCGTTGTGGCCGAAGCGCCGCGTCCGACCCGGGCGCCCCGCAGCAGCGCTGCGAAGGCCGAGCGGGCCGCGGCGGCATCCGCCGCTGCCGCCGAAGCAGCGCCCTCGCTCGATCTTGGTATCGAAGGTGCGGCCTCGACCGATGAGGAAGAGTTCCGTCCGCGCCGCCGTCGCACCACCCGGGCGCGGGTTCGCACCTCGGAAGACGAGGCGGGCTCCGAGCCGGCAATGGCCGGCGAGCCGGCGGGCGACGAATAGGTCGTCCTGCCGCAGAAAGTTTGAAAACGCCCGGGCCTCGCGCCCGGGCGTTTTTGTTTCCGGTCCAGGGATCCGCGCGGGCCTAAACATTGGCTTTCGGCTGGTCGTGAGGCCCAGGGCAGGCTCGCTAAAATTGTGCGGCCCGCCCCTTCCTGTTGCTATTGGGCAACACTATATCCGGACTGGCGGCAGGCCGGAACTTGGCTGTCGCTGGACTGAGGTCCATATTCAGAGCGGCCCATGCGCGCCTTCGGGGCGATGGGACCGGGTCAGGAGGCGACGATGAATTTTGATAATTACTCCGAGCGCGCGCAGGGCTTTATTCAGTCAGCGCAGACGCTCGCGATGACGCGTGGCAACCAGCAGTTCACGCCCGAACATCTTCTCAAGGTTCTGCTCGACGACGAGGAAGGTCTGGCTGGTGGCCTGATCGACAGTTCCGGCGGCAATTCCCGCCAGGCGCTCGCCGCGACGGAGCGCGCGCTCGAAGCCATGCCGAAGGTTTCCGGCGGTGGCGCCGGCCAGCTTTATCTGGCACCGCCGCTCGCCAAGGTCTTCCAGCAGGCATCGGACCTCGCCAAGAAGGCCGGCGACAGCTTCGTCACCGTCGAGCGGCTGCTGCTCGCTCTGGCGCTGGAGAAGGACGCTAAGACGGCCGACATCCTTAAGGATGCCGGCGTGACGCCGGTTGGCCTCAACCGCGCGATCGAAGCCCTGCGCCAGGGTCGCACGGCCGACACGGCCGGCGCCGAGGGCCAGTATGACGCGCTGAAGAAATATGCCCGCGATCTCACCCAGGTGGCGCGCGACGGCAAGCTCGACCCGGTCATCGGCCGGGACGACGAGATCCGCCGCACCATCCAGGTGCTGTCGCGCCGGACGAAGAACAATCCGGTGCTGATCGGCGAACCGGGCGTGGGCAAGACGGCGATCGCCGAAGGCCTGGCGCTGCGGATCGTCAATGGCGACGTGCCCGAGAGCCTGAAGGACAAGCGCCTGCTCGCGCTCGACATGGGCTCGCTGATCGCCGGCGCCAAATATCGCGGCGAGTTCGAGGAGCGCCTGAAGGCTGTGCTGTCCGAAGTCACGTCGGCTGCCGGCGGCATCATCCTGTTCATCGACGAGATGCACACGCTGGTCGGCGCGGGCAAGGCGGATGGCGCGATGGATGCGTCCAACCTGCTGAAGCCGGCTCTCGCTCGCGGTGAACTGCATTGCGTCGGCGCCACCACGCTCGACGAATACCGCAAGCATGTCGAGAAGGACGCGGCGCTCGCCCGGCGGTTCCAGCCGATCTTCGTCGGCGAGCCGACGGTCGAGGATACGGTTTCGATCCTGCGCGGCATCAAGGAGAAGTATGAGCTGCACCATGGCGTGCGGATCACTGACTCCGCGCTGGTCGCCGCCGCTACTTTGTCGAACCGCTACATCACGGACCGTTTCCTGCCCGACAAGGCGATCGACCTGGTCGACGAGGCGTCCGCGCGGCTGCGCATGCAGGTCGATTCCAAGCCGGAAGCGCTCGATGAACTCGATCGGCGCATCATCCAGCTCAAGATCGAGCGGGAAGCGCTGAAGAAGGAGACCGACCAGGCCTCGAAGGACCGGCTCGAGCGGCTGGAGAAGGAGCTGACGGACCTCGAGGAGGAATCGGCGGCCTATACCCAGCGCTGGCAGGCGGAAAAGCAGAAGCTGAACGTCGCGCAGAAGCTGAAGGAACAGCTGGATCAGGCGCGCAGCGACCTCGACAAGGCGCAGCGTACCGGCGATCTGGCCAAGGCCGGCGAGCTTGCCTATGGCACGATCCCGACCCTGGAACGCCAGCTCGTCGAAGCCGAGAAGGCGCAGACCAGCACGATGATGGAAGAGGCGGTGACGCCCGACCACATCGCGCAGATCGTCTCGCGCTGGACCGGCATCCCGGTCGACCGCATGCTTCAGGGCGAGCGCGAGAAGCTGCTGCGCATGGAGGATGAGCTTGGCCGCCGCGTTGTCGGTCAGGGCGAAGCCGTGCATGCGGTGTCGACCGCCGTTCGCCGGGCGCGCGCCGGTCTGCAGGATCCGAACCGGCCGATCGGCTCGTTCCTCTTCCTCGGCCCGACCGGCGTTGGCAAGACGGAGCTGACCAAGGCGGTCGCCTCCTTCCTGTTCGACGACGAGACCGCGATGGTCCGCATCGACATGTCCGAGTTCATGGAGAAGCACTCCGTGGCCCGGCTGATCGGCGCCCCTCCGGGCTATGTCGGCTATGAGGAGGGCGGGGCGCTGACCGAGGCGGTTCGGCGTCGGCCTTACCAGGTCGTGCTGTTCGACGAGGTGGAGAAGGCGCATCCCGACGTCTTCAACGTGCTGCTGCAGGTTCTCGATGACGGCCGCCTGACCGATGGTCAGGGTCGCACGGTCGATTTCAAGAACACGCTGATCATCATGACGTCGAACCTCGGCTCCGACTATCTGGCGCATCTGCGCGATGACGAGGATGTCGATGGCGTGCGCGAGCAGGTCATGGCGGTGGTGCGCGGGCATTTCCGGCCCGAGTTCCTGAACCGTCTCGACGACATCATCCTGTTCCATCGCCTGAAGAAAACGGAGATGGGCCGGATCGTCGAAATCCAGCTCGGCCGCCTCGCCAAGCTGCTCGAAGAGCGCAAGGTGACGCTGGAGCTGGACGATACGGCGCGTAGCTGGCTGGCCGAGAAGGGTTACGACCCCGCCTATGGCGCGCGTCCGCTGAAGCGGGTGATCCAGCGCTATGTGCAGGATCCGCTGGCCGACAAGATCCTGGCCGGCGAGATCGCCGACGGCTCGCTGATCAAGATCACGGCCGGCACGGACAGGCTCCTGTTCCTGCCGCGCGGCGAGACGGCCTCGCAGGCCGCCTGATCCGCAACCGACGCGGATCCTGTTGCAAAGACGGGGTCCGCTTCCCCAGCAAAGAGGCCGCGCCGGAGAAATCCGGCGCGGCTTTTTGCTGTCGGCAGCGGCTCAGCCGGTCTGGTCCTGCCAGTGCCTGTGAAGGGCTGCGATATCGCCCGAGCAGAGCAGGGGCATGGCGTTGCGGATCCGCTCGATCGGCCAATCCCACCAGGCCATTTCCTGCAGCAGGGCGATGGTCTCTTCGGGGAAGCGCTTGCGGATCGTGCGCGCAGGATTGCCGCCCACGATCGCATAGGGCTCGACATCCCTCGTCACCAGGGCCCGGCTGCCGATCACCGCGCCATTGCCGATGCGGATGCCCGGCATGATCATCGCCTCGGCGCCGATCCACACGTCATGGCCGATCACCGTGTCGCCGGCGGGCTGGTAGGCGTTGATCGCACCGGCGAATGCCGGCTCCTCGGGCACGAAGAAAAACGGGAAGGTCGAGACCCAGTCGTTCCGATGGCCCTGGTTGCCGGCCATCATGAAGGACGCCCCGGTGCCGATCGAGCAGAAGCTGCCGATGACGAGACGATCGACATCGGTGCGGTCGGGCATCAGATAGCGGGCGCAGTCATCGAAGGAATGGCCGTGATAATAGCCGGAATAGTAGCTGTAGCGGCCGACCTGGATATTGGGGTTGGTGACCTGCTCGGTCAGCGGCTTGCCCAAAAACGGGCTCTCGAAATAGTTCATGGTTCTTGTCCATGTCGGTGCGCCTGCGAAACGCGTCGCAGCGGGCACCCCAGAAACAGAAATTCGCCTCGGGCGAGGCGGGTGACGGCACAAGCCAACTGCCGCATCCGAGATGCGGCAGTCAGGCAAGCGCGGTCATCTGTCGCTTTCTGGTAACATCAAGCTTTCTCCGGACTAGTTCCGGCTCCGCGTTGAAGGCCCATCGCCGCGACGATGGTGCTGTCCAACGGTCTTCTGCTCTTCGCCTCGCGGCGAAACGGCGTTGGTCTGCGAGGCGCCCTAGTTGGTTGCCTCTTCCTCGGCGTTGATCGCGGCGACCTTCGAACTGGCCGGCATGCCGATCAGCGTATCGATGCGGGTCTTTTCCTGCTTGAAGGCCAGCAGCACGTCACCCTGCAGAACGCGGCCGCGCGGCAGGCGCACGCGCAACGGATCGACCGGCTTGCTGTTGATGCGGACCTCGTAATGCAGATGCGGGCCGGTCGACAGGCCGGTCGAGCCGACATAGCCGATGACCTGGCCCTGCCGCACCTTGACGCCCGGACGGATGCCCTTGGCGATCGCCGACTGGTGGCCATAGGCGGATTCATAGCCATTGGTGTGCTGGATCAGCGTGAAGTTGCCGTAGCCCGAACTCCAGCCGGCCTTCTCGACCGTGCCGTTGCCGGCGGCCAGGATCGGCGTGCCGCGCGGGGCGGCCCAGTCGACGCCCGGATGCAGGCGCGTATAGCCAAGGATCGGGTGCTTGCGGTAGCCGAAATTCGAACGCAGCACGCCGCCATTCATCGGCTTCCGGACCAGGAATTTCTTGGCGCTGCGGCCTTCCTCGTCGAAATAGTCGACCACGCCGTCATCCGGCGAGCGGTAGCGGTAATAGCGCTTGGTCGCGCCGTCGAGCGTGATGGCGGCGTAGAGGATTTCCTCGTCATCCTCGGCACCGCCGGATTCCGGCAGCGAATGGAAGACTTCGAGGGAATCCCCCGGTGCGACGCGCGACTGGAAATCGACGTCGTAGGAGAAGATGTGGATCAGCTCGGTGATCAGCGGCACCGGGATCTTCTGCTCCAGCGCGGTCTCATAGACGGCCTGGTAGAGGCGCGGCATCGGGCTGTTGTCGGCCGGGGCCGGCTCCGCCATCTCGAATTCGTCGGTCGAACTCTCCGGCTCGTCGGCGCGTACGAAGGTGTCGTCATCGCGGCGCGCGACGGTCGCCTGGTGCGAGCCTTCGTCATAGATCGACACGCGCATCGGCCGCGGGGTTTCGCCTTCCGCCGAGAAGAGGATGCGAACCTTCTGCCCGGCCTGCAGGTCCGACAGGTCCATGAGATTGGACATGGCGGCGAGGATGTTCTGGGCGTCAGGCTGGGCGACGCCGCTTTCGTCGAGGATCTCGGCCAGCGTTTCCTTCTTCTCGACCACGGCGACGCGCTCGTCGGACGGGATCGCCGGGCCGGTCTTGGAAACGAAGGAGACGTTCTCCGGCACGATGCGCACGCCGAGCGCCGAGAACGGATCGGTGCCGCTTTCGTCGAAGGAGAAGCGGTCCGGGTCGACATAGGGCATCGCCGCGATCTGGACGCCGTTGGATACGGTCGTCTGGATCGAGGCGCGCGCGACCTGTTCGGCCTCGTCCGGGCTGAAGCTCGGCTCCTCCGGCTGCGGTGCCTCGCCGATCGGGAAGTCGCTGACCTTGATCGAGACCTCGCCCTCGACATTGGCGCCGTAGATTTGCTCCTGCTCGGCACCCACGGCGACGACGCTGGCGCCGTCGCCCTTGGTATCGTCGGCGACGCCGTCGGCATTGCCGTCGATGATCAGGCCGTCATCGCCGCCGTCCCCTGACGCGCCTTCGTCATCGACGACGCCGAGCTTCTCGGCGGCGGTGGGAGCGGGCGGATTGTCGCCGCCCTTGTCGCCGCCGCGGCTGCCGGCCGCTCCGGCGACGATCTTGGCCGGGTCATAGGCCGGCACGTCGTCGCTGAGGGCGGTGATGGTGGTGGCGATCGAGGTCGCGATGCGGGCGAACGGCTTCAGCTTGATGAGATCGCGGTCGCCCTGCTTGGTGACCGTCGAGACCTGGACGACCTGGCGATCCGAGGCCGGCTCGCGCGCGGTACGGATGCGGTCGCCCTTGGAGCCATTGGACAGGGGGACGTCGCCGCCCGCTTCCGAGGCGCGCATGGCGCGGCCAACTTCCGGCGGGAAGGCCAATTGATGGCGCCCGTCGAGCGCCGCCATCAGGGCGCCGCCCATCAGGATGGTGGAGGTGAAGCCCGTGAGCACGGTGCCGGTCAGCCAGCGAATGCTGACGCTGCGCCGATGCGGAACACCCTCGCTCGTGTCGCCAACCGTCAAGGGCGGCTCCCGCCCGAGGTCGATGCGCGCGCCGTGCATTCCTCTTGCTGGCGCGCCGCCGCGCGTCGATGCCTTCACGGTCTCGTATTCTCCCCGTCGCCGGCAGCTTTTCTAGCGCCTGTCATCTGATCCTGGAGCCTGCCCCGCGTGACGAAGGAACTTGCCGTCCGCGGCGGCTCAAGTCAACGAAGCGGTCGCCTCTTGTGACCATCCCGCATGGCGCCTTGCCGGACGGCCATGCGCGGTAGCCGCGCGACCGACGCAGCACCGCAAAGGACAGGCTCCTGAACTCGTCCCTTTTCGTGTCATCAATATGGCTGGCGCCGGCTTTGGCGAGGGAAGAGGGAAGAGGGAAGAGGGAAGAGGGAAGAGGGAAGAGGGAAGAGGGAAGAGGGAAGAGGGAAGAGGGAAGAGGGAAGAGGGAAGAGGGAAGAGG
>NZ_JBEPSM010000007.1 GCF_040548815.1 Kaistia defluvii
ATGTCGTCGACGCCGTCGCGGTGGTTCATGCCGCGATCCTGCGCATGCAGGCCATCCTGCTACCCGTGCAGACGCTGGTCTTCGGCGGCCACTGACAAACTTTCATATTGGCTCCTGACGAAAGTGAAGCGCCGTTCGCCGTGGGAACCTGTGGCGAACGCATTGACGGCGCTTGCCGAGAAAACCCGGCTTTACTGCGGCGCTGCGAAGGCGTGACGCTGGGCGACTTCAAATCTCGCGTCGCCGACATCGGCCCGCAGGCGGGCCACACCGAAGACATTTGTTCATATCTCCAGTTCTTTGGATAACGGCGAGATTGTCAAATGACTGCCAACGTTGGCAGGATGAAGCGATATGGTGCGGCTTCACCGCCCCATGCTGACATTCTGAACGGCAACTGGACCTCCTGGAGGCCCAACCGCAGAATTGAAACCCGGTTCGGGTATCTCAATGACATTGATCCACCCGCCAGTTCGGTTGGCGAAGCGATCTGTTCCTGAAAAATTCAGAAGATTTTCGCGGATGTCGAAACAAGCCAGGATTTTCAAACCTATCGACCTAACCGTGAACGCGACCGCCTCTGTTGGAAATGCAGGAGAAGGCCATGCGAATATCACGTTGGATCGCGTCAGCCGCTGTGGTTGGCGCAGGATGGCTGGCGCCGATGGTGCCGGCGATCGCCCAGGAAGCGCCGGCAGCACCGCCAAACATTCTCGTCATATTCGGTGATGATGTCGGGCAGACCAATATTAGCGCCTATGGCGAAGGCGTGGTGGGCTACCGGACGCCCAATATCGACCGCCTTGCCAAGGAAGGCATGAAATTCACCGACTACTACGCGGAGAATAGCTGCCCCGCAGGACGCTCGACCTTCATCACCGGCCAAACATGTCTGCGCACCGCTGGAGCCCGACGCTAACGTCTGACGCCAGTTTGACAAGATCACCGGTCGGAACGAACGACGGGCAGGAATGGGGTTCCGTTGGACCCAAGCGGATATTTGACTGCGGTCGAGGCTCATAGTGGGGGCCGTATGATTGCTGTGTCTGGCCTGCTCACCCGAGTTGGTCGCTCTCTAATTCTCAAAAACGCGACTGCGCCAAAACAGTTGATCAGCGCTCCTTAGTACCTCGCCCCTAAAATGACACGCGAGTTTTACCGGCTTATCTCCCCGGCGGAACGACCCGAATGGCACTTCGAGCGCCTTCTTGAGCGGCCAGGGTGCGGTTCATGTCTTGTCTCCGGGTTGAACAATGGTGGTGTGTTGGGAAGTTGGTCGGGCGCGTTTTGCCTTGGCAGCGCGCCCCGAACTAACGCCCGCAGGCCTCCGCAACGCCGCGGGCTTTTTTTGCTCTTAGCAACAAGCAAGCTCCCTGAAGTAGCGAGTATCAGGTCCTAGACAGAACTGTTTCGACTCTGCGACAGTGGAGACGTCAACCACACCACGGGGACATCACCATGAAGAAGACCTACGAGAAGCCGACGGTCGACAAATCGGCGCTGCTGCAGAAGATCGCAGCTGCTGTGACCATCAGCGGCGAGATCATCATTGATCCCTAGGTCGGGACCTTTTCAATAAGGCCGACTAACTGAAATGGGGCTATGAGCTTGCGCCCTTACAGCATGCCTGAATCCGCCGCCTGCCAACCAGCCGGCGGGTTCTCTATTTAGGCGCCAGGATCGCCCAGGTGCCAGCGAGTGACATTGACTGTCCAATCGGCTTTGAGGCCTTTTTCGGGAACCGCGCAGCTTTGCCCGCCCCCGGCCAGGTAGTTGCGGAGACGCGCCCGTCGGCTGTGCCGCAACAGAGCCGGCGGGCGCGTCGGCCACAGCCCGTCCAAATGGCTAAGCTTCCTCCCGAATTGCGGGCGTCGCGGGCTGAGATTTCCGGTGTGGTGTTGCCGGCTTGCAATCGACAGGAGACGGGTGTGGTGGCAGAGAACGCAGCGTCAACAACGCCTGAGGGGCAACATCATGAAGAAGATTTACGAACGGCCGGTCCTGTCCAAGGGCGCGCAGCTGCAGCGCATCGCGGCTATTGCCTGCACGTCCAACCAGCCCTGCTAAACAGAATCAGCGGCCCGCCGGCACAGCTTTGCGGCGGGCCGCTACGATCCTAGACCCGGACCCGCACCGGCGTCGCCGCGACTGGGGGAGCAAAAATCCGGACAGCGCTCGGACCTTCCCAGCGCTCGGCCCCGAGAGGCGGAGCAATCTGGCAATCCTGACTAGCCCTGAGTTTGATCTACGGCTGCCGCAAAGTTCGAGATTTGTTCAGACCAAGCAGCCATCATCGCTCGCCGGCCGGCTAGATACTGGGCGCTGTTATAGGCGCCGCGCACCTCGTTGCGCTCATCATGGGCGAGCTGGCGCTCAATCCAATCCGCCGAATAGCCCGCCTCGTTGAGCCAGGTCGACGCCACGCCGCGGAAGCCGTGGACCGTCGCTCGCCCGTGATAGCCCATCCGGTACATTCCGAAGAGCATTGTGTTGTTCGACATGAAGCCCTCCTTGCCGGGCGATGGAAAAAGGAAATTGCTCCGTCCGGAATGGGCACGCTTCAGCGATCGGGAAGAAACGCAGGCAGCAGCCGGCCGCACGCGCTCGCATCTCCACGGATTCGATACGAAGCAAAACCTTCCCGCACCACCACATAGCTATGTGGGACCCATATGTGGGAAGCGCGAATGGCTAGCCAATTTTGGCAGCTAAATCTTTGAAAAGATTGGTGCACCCGAAGGGATTCGAACCCCTGGCCTCTGCCTTCGGAGGGCAGAGATTCAGCACACCACCAAACATTTACGCACACAGTAAGCGTTGATATCATTCAATTTTGGGCAATTATTGACCATTGACGTTCACCGATGTTTTCCGTACTTTTTTCGTACGCACAAAGTTGGAGCATCTGGTTGGCGATCGATTTGAGCAAGGTCGGGAGGCGGGGGGAGCTAAAGGCCCAGCGTGAACCGCATTGGCAGCGGCTCCGGACCGGAGCTTTTCTCGGTTTCCGTCCGTCGCAACGCGGTGGTCCAGGCACGTGGATTGCCCGCAGCTATGATGCCGATGCGGGCAAGTACAAAATGAGGTCGCTGGGCGACTTCGGCACGCTACCGGGAAACGAGCAGTTTGCCGCCGCAAAGAAGGAGGCCGAAGCGTTTGCGAACCAAGTCGAGTCTGGCGGCATCGCCAATGGTCACGTCAAGATCGTGACCGTGAAGGATGCATGCGCGGATTATGCAAGAACGCATGCCAACGAAGCTGACCGCCTGAAGCGCAATGTCTATAGCGACCCGATTGCTCACGTGAGGCTCGACAAACTGCGCAAGCACCACATCGAGGCGTGGCGCGCCCGGATTGAGGCCGTGCCTGCATTGGTGAGTCGGCGCAAGGAGGGCGAAAAGGTAACGCGTGCTCGGGCCCAATCCACGGTCAACCGCGATCTTGTGCCACTCCGCGCGGCACTCTCCAAGCATCTTGCACACGGCACTCCAAACACACCCGCCGCGTGGCAAGAAGCGCTGAGGCCAATAAAGAACGCAGACCGTCAACGGACACTGTATCTCGACATTGACGAGCGCCGCAGGCTGTTGGAGAGGATAGACGCCGAGGCACTTTCGTTCGTGAAGGCAATTGCCATGATGCCTCTTCGACCTGGAGCAATGTCGGGTCTTAGTGCCGGTGACTTCGACAAGCGCACGCGAGAATTGACTATCGGGAAGGACAAGACTGGCAAGCCGCGTCGGATTGCCGTTCCTGTCACATTGGCCGCATTCCTGGCAGAGCAAACCAAGAATAAGTCGCCGGCCGACCCCATGTTCATGCGCGGAAATGGCAAGCGTTGGACCAAGAATGATTGGAACGATCCAATTCGTCAGGCTGCAATTGGCGCCGGGCTTAGCCGTGCCGTGACAGCCTATGTATTCCGCCACTCCGTCCTAACCGACCTTGTGGACGGTGGCCTGCCGATCCTGACAGTCGCGCAGCTGAGCGACACCAGCGTGGAGATGATCGAAAGGCACTATGGACACCTGAACAAATCTGCTGCCGAGCAGGCGTTGGCAGCTCTAGCTCTGTAGCCGCCGATCCCCGCCGACGAAAGCGGGAAGACGGGCTTGGCCATGACCTCGTCTCACGGAAACGCTGAATCCTCCGCTACTCGCCATTCTCTCACACCAAGATATTGAAATCGCGCGTGAATGGGCGTTGCTGACAATAGCCTCTCCATCGTTACCCACTCAATGCCATCCGCGTTTGAGTCTCGTTCCATAACGACCTTCACGTGCACCAATACCCCGGATGCTCGGGCGGCTGGACGTAGACCTCATCTCGTGCCCTGAGATTTAAGCTGGTAAGCAGCGCTTTAGCCACGAGGAAACTTCTCGCTAGGCTCTCCGAGACTCGAGGAGGCAAACATGCAGAATGCAGCGTATAGATTCACATTTGACTTAGAAAACTTGCCGACCGGCGAATTCGTGAAGCTGTCCGATGCAATGGATCTGGCCTTCTACGGCGGCGTGCCCTCTGTCAGATATGAGGGTCCAATTCGCCTCCCCCCTGAGCTCGACAGGGAGTACGCAATCACTAACGCGGGCGAGTGGGTATTGATCACGGATGGGGCACCGCTTCTCGGACCCAAATACGTAGATATAGCCAATCCAGGGGCCATCCTCTTCGGCATTGACGACGACTCGACCCCCGACCTGGCACAACTCGCCGCGGCCGACGCGGCATATCAGGCGCGCCTTGAGCGCCACCAGATTCGTCTGACAAACGAGGCAGTCGTTTCACCTTCGTCCGGGGACCGGCAAGCGGGCGCGCTTTGTGGACCAACTCCCCGCCGATTTGATTTCGCCATCATCGACGGGTTCTGGCGGGCAGAGATCGGCCGCAGACGGACCAAGTTCTTCGGCCAGTTGAACGCTGCAGCTCGAGCCGGGGACGTGCGATTTATGGGAGTGCCTGCGGACGAAGCCTGGATACTGGAGCCTAGCCTCTTCAACTCAACGCCACAGCAAATCCCCACTGCTTACTTCGTCGAGGAACGAAGCTTCGATGAGGACAGTTGCATCCATGCCGTCGGCGAGGCCGCGCCAGAGCCGGACTACGATGGCGCCACGGCCAGCGGCCGATACGTGTCTTATCGGGACGTGGTCGTCGAGCGGGCCTCTTACCTTCGCTTTCTGAACAACTACTATCCCGCGGTGTTGAACCCCGCGCGGGCCAACGAAAAGCTAAAGTCTCAAAATGCAATAGATCGCCTTACTCAAGAACTGCGTGAGCGCCCCGAGTTGGCGAAGGCGGAAGCCGCCAACATCGTTGGTTGGGGAGTCCGCAGTCGTCCGTTTGACGTGATTTGGAAGAAGGCACGGGAGGGGGTCAGCCTCGATGCGCGGGCTCCGCCCGGACGCAAGAAGTAATCAGCGCAGACTTAATCGACGCAGAATTTTAATCGACGCGGCTATTTCCAGCTACCGCGGTCGCTCATGTCTCGGTCGTTCAGACACATTCTTAAGTGTCGCAACGAATGGGACGACCATGAACGCGAACATTTTTCGGCCGGCGGCCAACACGGTAGCGGAGGTTCTCCGCCGGGTCGGCATCAGCCGCACGAAGTTCTATCAGGAGATCAACGCCGGTCGCCTGAAGGCCCGCAAGATCGGCAGCAAGACCGTCGTCCTGGAGACCGATCTCCAGGCCTATCTGGACACGCTACCCTTCTACGATGGTCGCTCGGAGTAAAGCCGTGCCCTCACGGTCTCTCCCGCCCGTCCATTCCGTCCGCCCGTCGGCTGGAGAGTTGATCCTCGCCCAGGCGGCGATGGAACGCTTCATCTCGTGCGATGACGTGATGAGGATGAAGGAAGCGATCCCGTGATCGCCTCGCCCCGCATGCCCATCTCGGTTGTCGAGGAACTCGCCGCAGCTTCGGATCTGACCGCTGAAGAATACGGCGCTTACATGCTGCTTCGCATGCATCAGTGGCAGTATGGGGCACTCCCCACGGATAGCGATCGGCTGTCGCGGATCGCCCATGTCGCAGCGGACAAGTGGCCTCAAGTGGCCTCGGCAATCCGGCCGCGGTTTGGACCGAACTGGCGTCACGAGGACACCCACCGGACCCGTCAGAAGTGCGCCGCTACGCATGAGCGTTTGTCGAATGCAGGCAAGAAGGGCGGAAGCTCGAAGGGGAAGGCCAAGCCCAACGAAAGCCCCACCTTTGTCCAGGCTTCAAGCCAGGCCAAAGGCCAAGCCACAAGCCTGGCTTCGTTCGGGCTTGAGCCTGAGGTAGCCCCCCGTGATGGCGAGGCTTCCCTTGCGACTGAGGCCAGTGACCAGCCCCCCCTTCCCGCCATTGCTGATCCCCAGGCAGCTTGCGAATGGCTACTGGAACGTGGCGTCTTTCCGGGCGACCTTGACGAACTCCAGCGGCTTCTCGTGGCAGGCAAGCTCACGCCCTCCATCCTGGCGCGTTCAGCGCTATGACGAAGAAGCGCAGGAAGCGAGAAGATGCTTTGCCGATGTCGGATCTGTTCGATCTGCTCGTTCTGACCAAGCTGACGGAAGTGAGCAGCAATGCGGTCCCGCACGCGCCTCCTCCGTCGTCGGACGGGCCAGAGAAGCGAGCTCGGAAGCCCTTCAAAATCTTCCATCCGCAAAAGGCCAAGCAGCATCGCAACTATAGCCGCGCCCAAGTCATGAAGCTCTACAACGTCACCCGAAACACATTGACCAACTGGATCAACGAGGGATTGATCACGGTACCCGGCTCTCCGGTCTTGTTCCGTGGCGAGGACCTGAACGCGTTTCATAAAGCTCGGCATGATGGTGCGCGGTGGAACTGTTCTCCCGGCGAATTCCTCTGCTTCCACTGCAAGAATGTTTCTACGCTGGTGGGCCAAGCGGCGGATATCCGCTGGGACAAAAAGTCCGCGGGGACCCTGTCTTGGCGCTGCCCCTCGCCCTCCTGCGGCAAGCCGAATGGGATCTTTCAGTCGCGCTCTCAGGTCCAGATTCTTGAAGAGCTGGGAGTCAACCTGACCTCCAGCGAAGACGACTACTCTCCTTCTCGCCGTCCCGGTGAGATTGTGCAAATTCCCATCAATTTGGAGGTCCTCCATGAACCCGTGGAATGAGCGGCTTCGGCACGACTATATCGAGCACCTGAGCGACGCCAAGAAGCACGGCGACAAGACCATTGATGCTGCCATGCGTCACCTGACCGAGCTTGAACGCTACATGGGTGGCAAGAACTTTGAGAGCCTCACCAAGTCGCAGGCCAAGGCATTCAACGATCATCTGCACCAGCGCCCCTCCAAGGCGGGCGCCGACACGCTTTCGGACTCTTCCATCGTCCATACGTTGTCCGACCTGAAGGCGTTCTTTGACTGGCTCATTACATTCAAGAAGCTGAAGGTCGACTTGGAGGCGGTTGCCCGGCTTACGCCCTCTCCGCGTGTCGTGATTGGGCTCAAAACGCAGCCGGACAAGGCGCCACCCACCGCAGATAAGATCCGCCAGATGCTCGCTGCCATGGCCGATCAGACGGTGTTTCAGCGACGCAATCGGGCTCTGGTCGCTTTGATCTACCTTACCGGCATGCGCGTGGGCGCCGTGATCTCGCTGCGCTGCAAGCATGTGAAGCTTGCGGACCGTCAAATCCTTCAGAACGCACGAGAGGTGAACACGAAGTTCGGCAAGAATATGCTCACGAGCTGGTTTCCGGTTGGGGAGGATATCCAGCAAATCGTAGTCGCTTGGGTCAGGGAGCGCCTCGAAGGCGGCGCTGACCCTGACGCTCCTCTGTTCCCGGCCCGGCCTCGCTTCCGGCTCCCTGGGGACGAAACGCGAGAGAAGGAGGCGTTCTGGAAAACCTCGCAACCGTTGCGCGAGGTCTTCCGGTCAGCCTGCCGGAGCGCCGACATTGACTACATCAATCCCCACGCTGTGCGCGATACGCTGATGCTGCTGGGCCTCGAGATCTGCGCAACCTGGGAGGAGCTTAAGGCATGGAGCCAGAACCTCGGTCACGAGAAACTGGACACATCGCTGGTTCATTACGGAAAGCTCGACACCAATCGCCAGAATACGCTCATGCAGGGCTTGGTGCGGACCGATCTGACGGTGCGCGACGAGCAGGAACTGCTCATGCTGTATCGACGCCTTCCGGCGAAGAAGCGAGCCTCGCTTCTGGATGTCCTGACACTCGGTTAGCTACTGGACGGCCTCACGCGACTTCGTGGGCGCCGAAGAGCACCAAGTAGATCCAGCGCCCGCATTCGCGGGCGTTGGGGTTCTATGGTCCAGAGGTAATGAAGGTCTAGACTGGCCGTCATCCCCTTGAGGGGCCCGGCCTAGTGAGCTGCTGCCGGTTTCTGTGACCAATGGCCGCTTTGCGCCCCCATTTCGGTCGTTCGTCTCCATCTGCTTAATACCTGGAACCGGACGTTCCCCTTGGCTCTCAGGCATTGGACGCGGACTTCAACAGGCGCTCCTTCATCTTGCGCTAGTATGTACGGGTAACCTCGACAGCAGGCCCGGTCATGACTCTGAAATCGTGCCGATCGGGACGGGCGGTCAGCAATGCCGCAGAATAAGGCGATTGGGCAACGGAATATCCTGCCGCGTCGATCCATTCGATCCCATCGGCTCTGACAATTGGGCGAACGTCATAGAATTCCCGTCGCCCATCCACATGCGTAAGCTGAGCTGCACTTCCCCTCACTATCTCGTCGGCATCTCTCTGTGCGGCAAGCGACCGCTGCCACGCCAGGAAGCGTTGCGGATCGATCCGCGTCTCCGCGTCGAGACGGAGCCCTTCCTGCACAAGCCACGATTCGAACTCGGGACGCCGGGCAACGGCTTCCTCTCGCGTTCGCGCCAGCCCTTGCGCAAGCGCGAAGGCGACGAATGGATCGAGCGTTCCCCAACGCAGCAGCTCGCGAAACCAGAAACCGACCCAAGGCAGGCCACTGGTTGCGCGCCAAGTATCAAGGGTTGGCGTTTCCAACGCACCGGCGTTCTGACCCCAAGCCTGTGCTACCGCTGCGCCGACCGCGACCCCAAGCTTGAACTCAACATTTTCAGTGACGAAGCGCTGCCATGCGCGGAGGCTCTCGGCGTCCGGCGCAACAGCGCCTGGCAATTGCATCCACCAGCCAACCACGCCGCGCCAGTTCGCCAGAACCAGTTGGTCACCCACCGTGTCGCGAACCCGAAAGCCGATCCCGGGCTCAGCGCGCATCCGTTCGCCTAGCCGGACCAGCAAAGCGAAGCGCTGCTCACCCGTCCATGTCCCATACTCAGCCGCGGCCTGAAGCTCGGCGATCAGTTGGGGCGCGACCAGCTCGAACCGGCGACCGATATAGGGGGTGAACCCATATTGGTAGAGCCGTCTCCGTTGCTGGGGATCAGGGTAGAGCCGCTCGACAAATGCCCGCCCGCGCTTGATGAAACTAGCCTCCAGCCACGCCTCCTCGGCTGCGGCGACCCGGGCGAACGTGCGCTGCCAGAGGTCGCGCAGGAAGGCTTCGGTTCGCGCTCCATCGATGCCCACCAACTCAATTCGCGTCAGTTCCTCGCTGGCTGCGAGAAGAAACCCATCTAGTTCGTCAAGGCTATCGCCAAGTTGGTCAGCGGTCGTTCGCGATGCGACACCGAGGTTTGCGCCAGCCGCTTCGGGCAGCGTCGCTTCCAGCCAAGCGAGGAATTGCTCCTTGGTCTGCAGCCCGAACTGCGCCGCGGCCTTCACCCAGATCGAACGCAGCAGCACGACCAACGGACTGTGGACGACTCCACCCGCATCCTCGACCTGCAGCCGACCGAGAAGATTGTTATAATCCTGCGCCGCCCTTCGGATTTGATTCAGCTGCTCGTTGCGCTGACCAGCTGCCGTAGTCGAGGGAAACTCTGGCACTGCCACCAGTGTCATGCCCTCGATCGATTCAGCCGCGCCCGGCCGGCCGGCACGGCCCGCCAGGTTGCGAAATTCGGCGGTCGACATTGGCACGACTATCGGCTGCTGTGTCTGCGGGTCGAAGCTACGCCGTTCGAGACTGGTCAGGAATATGATGTCGAACGGTAGGTTCACCCCTTCCGTCAGTGTGGCCGTCGCAAGCGTGACTGGGCAGATTCTGCGATCAATAAGATCCGTCATCAGCCGCCGGAGGCGCTGTGGCATCTGGCCATGGCTTGTCGCGATGCCGTGGTCGAGCAGCCGTATCTCGAACGACTCCTCACCGCAATAGTCGATACAGGCTGCACGGGTCTCCTGGAAACGCGTTTGTCCATCGGGGTCAGCCGGGGGCGCGAACGGAGGCACATTCTGCCAGCCCGGGAGATCGAAAGCCTCCGCATAGCGCTTCATCAGCCGCTCGGGCGACTGGGCCACGGATATCAGCACCCGCCGGCTACCCTCCAGCAGATGCAGCGCCGTCCAAAGCACATAGAGCTGATTGTAATGCGGCAGGCTGTTCCGGATGATCGGGGCGGGAAGCGGCATCACGGGGATGCGTAGCGGAAGATAGACCGGAGTATCGCGCCCGCGAACGTAGAGAGTCTGCCCATTCATGATGTCGAGCACGGCTTCGGGCGCGCGTCGAGAATCGACCCGCAGGCCGCCGATCAGCTGCCGACTACTGCGATAGCTGAGCCCAACGGGTGTTGCGTCCATCCGGCCTTCTATCCATTGGGCAACCGGCAGCGCCGCGCCGCCCGCCACCGCCGTCAACGCAATCCGCGCCATGTCGGGCTTGATTGCCAGCAAACGCGAAACCATCGCCTCCAGCCTCATCGCGCGACTACTGTGAGAGGCTAGTGCTTCCTGCGCACCGGCGTCGCCCTCGCTGACGACCTGATGCGCCTCGTCGATGATGAGGAGCCGCAGCCGCTGGACAAGCAAATGGCCAACATAGCGCATCAGCGCCTCGGCTTTCTCGACGGTCGCGATCAACACCACGGGACGATCAGCGGTCAACCAATAGTCAGTAATACCCCAGTCCGCCCCGCCATAGAGGCCGGTCACGATCAGATCGTTTCCCAGCTCAGCCGTCAGTTTTGCTTCCACTTCGCTCGCCAAGGCCCGCGATGGCACGAGATACAGCGCCAGCGGCGCTTGTCCCGGCGGGGCATCGACGAGAAGGAGCTCCTTCACGATCGCCATATTCGCGACGAGCGTCTTTCCCGACCCAGTCGGCGTGCAGAGTGCAAAGCTGTCGCTCGCGATCAGACGCTCAAGACCTTGGACCTGCGACGACCACAGCACGCCGCGTCCTCGAGCGAACTGCTCACGAGCGAATCGCCACATGCGGGGCTGTAGCTCGGGCGTCCGCTCGGCGAGCCGTGCCACGCGGCTATGGAGGCTGTTGGCCGCAAAGCGTCCTGCGGTCGCCTCAATAAGGTTGATCAGAATCCAAAGTTCATCACTGGAGAGGCGGGTTGCCAGCGCGCTGAGGCCTGATAATTTGTCAATCGCCTGCTTGAGCCTGCCATCATTGCCACGGCGGAGGCTGTCGCCGATGAGACCAACGGCCCGCACCAATTCGACCACGACATACCAGCCAATTTTGCTTTCGCCGCGGGGGGCTCCGCCGGCGGCTAGATCGCCCACTGCGAAGTCAGCAAGGGGATCATCCTCGGCAGGATCATCTGTCTCGACGTCCGCCTCATCCTCAGCAGCTAGCAACGGCCCCGAACCATCGCGGCCAGTGAGCGCCGCGTTGTCGCTCCAAAAGGCCGAGACTCGCGCAAGCAGACGCTCGAAATCTGCACCAAGGAAGGCCGCGAAGATCTCGGCAACGCCGCCGCCGTAGCGACCCTGGCGCAATAGGCTGGTCGCCATCGCCGGCAACCCGGCCAGCTGGTACGCGCCCGCTGCAAGTAGGCCGACAGGCACATCGCGCGTCACCGGATCGGAGGATCGTGCGAGCCATTCAAGCAACTCGGCCGCGCGACGATAGCAGCTGAGAGATTCCGGCGAGCCCTCGCCATCAATTTCGCGGAAGATGCCGGCTCCATGCAGCAGCCGCCGCGCATCCTCAAACTGTTCGTGCGATTCTCGCGGTCCCCACGCGATCGGAGGCACTTGCCACGAGGTTTGCAGGCTTCGGACGAACAAACGCGCCTGGGCAGGCGTCAGCTCGTTCTCCGCAGCGCGCTCGAAGCGGATGTTCATTGCAAGGGCGCGCCGCTGTTCGTCGAGCCGCGCCATCAGGGATTAACCCATAGCGATTGATAGAGCCGTTCGATGAGATCGACCCCACCTTCGACAACCAGTTCTACGACTTGGAGCGGCCGACCTGCGGTGTATTCCGCTGGCGGGACGACGCCCGGCAAATAGGTGTCCCCGGGATTTCGTCGAGCGGCCTTGTTCCCCGCCACAAAGATCAGATCGGTTCGCGGAAGCGGGGCAGCGCCGATCAGCAGAGCGCGATCGAGCGAGACAATCGCCTCAGCATATTGCTCGCGCGCCTTCTCGCACAGCAAGCGATGCATCTGTTCCAAGCCTTGCGGCGCCAGCAGACCACGATTCAGCTCATTCCAGACGCCATCGTTGGCACGGACCCGAGCGCCCGGAGGCCCGGTCCAACTTCCGAGCATCATCTCGTCCATCACGCTTGGCGTAAGCGAAGCGCGCCATTTCGCTTCGCCGGCGATAAACCGCACCACTTGGCCGGTGGCCGGATCGATTCCGAGCGCGATGAAGTCGTTGCCATGACGGCCGGAGATTTCCCGGACGCGCGCCGGATCCCGCGCCAGATCGAAAATGTAGGCTTCTACCTCCGCGTGGTAGCGGAATAGGAAGATCGGAATCGACCATTGGTGGCCGCCGACGAACTGGTAGGCTTGGGTCATGAGCCCGGCCATCACCTCTCCGAACAGCCCTTTCTTGGCCGTGGCGGGCAGACAATTTGGATATTGCGCGTTGCCACCCGGGCCGTCGGCATCGGGATGCAGGTCGATCCGGGCGGCACGGTGAAACACGTCACGCGCGTCGAAGTGCGCAGACTCGAAATAGGGCCGCAACTCGGCTACGACATCATCGTCGATCGGCACCGCCTGCTCGAACAGCAGATGTCCGTAATTGCCATTCACCCGGGCAGCTCCACGCAGCCAACGGTTGAGGAGCGGTATTGGCGGGGGGCAGTTATGAAGCATCTGTGTTGGCACTCACCAGATTGAGTTATGCGCGATGTTCAGAGTCTTGTCTTCGCCTGTGCGCGACGCTTGATTATTTTTCGCCTCAAAAACGATCAAAGGGTTCATAGCCAAGCTCTCTTATCTGATGCCGGTGCCGACGACCGATATGTTACGCGCATGTTGCGAGGGTTTCGCGCACGTCGCTGAGGCCAGAAGCGCTGGCCACTCTTGCTACTGAATTGCATGCGAGCCTGCAGCTCGCCAAATTAGTCTGCAGCAAAAGTGACTGGGCGAATCGATGGCGCAACTAACAACCACTGAGATGGCGTTGATTGACAACATCTTCGGGATGTACGGGGGCTACGTGCTGGACTTCAGCAACGACCGGTTCGCGGCGATTCTTCAATCGTGATCTCCAAATCGACATTTACCACGACCGCTACGCAATACATGGAACGTCCAAGGGGAAACACCTCCGTGCCTTCCTCGAGATTGCGCCCAACGCCGAGGTCGTGCGAACGGTCACGGCCCTGTGGGAGTATCGCGAAGCGGGCATGCTTGACCGTGGCCAGGCCGAGACCGTGCAAAATGTCCGGCAGCGCCTGGGCAACCTCCTTGTCAAACTTGGGGGCAAACCACTGCCAACCGATCCGAACGCCGCGCCACCGCCACCGCCGATGCCGCTGCGGAAGGGGCCGAGCGATGCCCTAATCGCATCGATGGAGCAGGAATTCCTGGCGATGACTGCGATGGAAGAGACGCCGCAGAGGCGGGGCTACGCGTTCGAGCGCTTTCTCAAACGCTGGTGCGACACATGGGGCTTGGATGCCAACGCCTCTTTCCGCACTGTTGGAGAGCAGATCGACGGCTCGTTCCAGCATGACAGCAGTACCTATCTGGTCGAGGCAAAGTGGCAGACACGCCCGGTCGATGCCGCAATGCTACATGGCTTTCAAGGGAAACTGCTTGAGCGCCCGGATTGGACAAGGGGCCTCTACGTCTCATATGGCGGCTTCTCGGGCGAGAGCTTCGACGCCTTCACCGCACGCCGCTTGATCATGATGGACGGTACAGACATCTACCACGCACTCAATCGGCGGCTCGACTTAGGGGAGATCATCCGTAAAAAGGCGCGCCATCACTCTGAGCGACGACAGCCGTTCGGCCGGGTGACTGACCTGTTCCGGGCGTGAGGTGATAAGGTGAAACTGTTTGCCACGCGCGTAGGGGCATTGGCTTGTCCGAATGCGGCTCTCCACCATGAAGGGGCACGTCTATCGACTGCACCGGCTCGCGTACCGACGCGATTGCGTAGTGTTGGTAGATACGCAGACGGATCGCAATGTCATGGAGCGCGCCCCCTGCGGATGACGATGCATGTCACGTGTGACGCTTGGCACCCCGCACTTCCAAGATCCCCTTTTGGGATCGACAGCGGAAGGACCGCTTGAGATGATCTCCTCTTGTTAGCTGTCGGTCTGCTTCCGGCCCCGAACCTGCCGGGCGGAACCCCGCCCCTATGTCGGTCGCTGAAATCGGCTTCGACATTTTCTGAAAGCGCACGTTTGGAACCGTTCGGTCAGGGTAGATGGTCGAGTTCGACCAGACCGATCGAAACCTCGCGCGCCAGCCCGATCAGCGCGGCGACGAAGAAAATCAGGGCTGCGACAAACAACATCGCTGCGCCCACCTCATGGTCGCGATTGAAAAAGGCGGCGATAAAACTCCAGACGATCAGCAGCGTGGTGCTGATAGCGCTGGCAATGGCGAGTGATATCGAGCGTTGCAGCAACTTGGCACGCACCTTCAATCGCGGAATGTCGGTCTTGAGCGGCAAGCGATCATCGTCGGGATCACGGATGCCGTGAATCGAGCGACTGCGCTCGATGATCACGTTGAGACGCGCGACGAGCAGGCCGACGAACGAGCCGGTCGCACCGAGCAGGAAGGCCGGGGCGGTGGCATGCAGCATAACCTGGGACAGCTGCGACAGTGTCGGCGTATCTTCAATCATCATTCGCCAAACCATTAAAAACACTTGCCTGAACCGGAGGGCGCCGGCTTTTAACCGCCTTGGCGCCCTCCAGACGCATTTACTTCAGTTCGATGCCGAGCTTGGCGCGTTCATCCTTGAAGACGACCGCGATCGCATCGATGATCTTCTTGTCGAGATTGGCCTTGCAGTAAACGATGACCTCGTGTTCCATCTGCTTGCCCTTCTTGATGTCGTAGTAGTGCTTCTTGGCCAGGCCGTTGTACCAGCCGCTATACCAGGCGGTGAGCGCATCGGCGTCCTGCTGATACGTTCCGGCAAGCTGGGCGCAGGTCAGGGCCTGAACGTCCAGGAAGCCATTTTCGTCGGCATAAGCGGAAAGCGGCGTCGCGCTCTGGGACAAGGCGACAGAAGCGCCGGATGCCAGGATGGCGCCGGCAAGCAGGACGGTTCGGATCATTCGGAAACTCCGAGACTAACTTGGTTTGTCATGCGGCGCCGATCGGCCGACTAGTAGGGGCGATAGGGTGGGTAGTAGGGCGGATAGACCGGGTACGCAGGATAAGGCGCATAGGCCGGCGGATAGCGATACGCCGCACCCGCCGCGGCCCCTGCATAGAACGCCCCGCGATAGGCCGTTCGCCGCGCCGCGCCGGCGAAGGAGAGCGGCGTCAGCGGCATGCCGATGATGTCGATGAACACCGATGCCGGGCCGTCAGCCTTGCCGAGGTCACCCTCGAGCACGGCGACGTCGAAGACGATGTTGGCGCCGTCTGCCTTGGGCGACATCAGCGTCACGACGGCGTCCTTGACGCTCGAGCCGTACTTGTCAAACACCGAAACCGTGGCGTTCGGCGGGTCCTTGGCAAAGCTGCCGGACCCTTCGGTCCATTCCTCGAGAAGGTGTGCGGTCAGGGCATGGCCGGCGGCGCGCACCGGGCGGTCGGCGAAGATGATCGAGTTGGCCGCGGTGCCCGTGAGGGTCAGCTTGTTGCCCTCGAGTTTCGCGCCTGCCGCGTTCATGACGATGAGGGCGGGTTCGATCTGGGTCTTGGCGCTGCCGCCGATCGTCTTCTGCGCCGGGCTCTGAATGGCATCCTGGGCCAGCGCCGCTGGCGCGGCGGCAATGGCGCATAGCACCGCCGCCGTCGACAAGAGGCTTCGTAGCATCCTCGTTCTCCTTGGGTTTTGATTGGAAGCGATAGCGGCCGCTTCACCGTCTGGTCTGCTCGTCCATGCGAACGCCGTTTTTTCAGGGCGCGGCCAACGAGGCCGCGCCAATCCTGCCGCCGTTCCGCGCGTGTCCTGTCCAGCCCCGGCCAAGCGCGACATCGTCGCCTCGGCCGGGGCACGTTCGCCTGAAATGTCTCGGCTCGATCGCTTGCTTGTCTGGTGCCGGCAGGGCGGTCTGTGCTCCAACCCGCGCCGCGCCTGCCTGCGAGATCGAACTCTAGCTCGCCGTGTCTTCTTCCCGTGTCATGGTGCCGTCACTGAAGCGCTGGCGGAGCTTTGGCGCGACTCGAAGGCCTGGTTCAAGACCCGTCAACCTGAAAACCAGACTGCTATCCGGCACGACGTATCAGCATGGGCGAGGATAACTATCGCGCGACCTGGATGCCGGGGGGCTGCCATGTCCCCGCACCCGCCGGCAGGATCGAAGGCGCTTCGGTCTTCGGCCAATACAGGCGCATCACGAGATAGATCTCGTCATCCGGCGCCGGAAGCCAATTGGACTCCTTGTCTGGACCGGGGCTGTCCTTTTGGAGGTACAGCGTCAGCGAGCCGTCCGCGCCCTTCTTCATCCCCTCCAACATCGGCGAGTTTATGAGGTAGCGATGGATCGGATTCTTGACCAGGAGCTGGCTCTTGCCGTCGTACATCGTAACGGACCAGAACGCATTTACCGGCGGCAGTTGGTCAGGCGCGAAAGTGATGGTGTAGTTATGCTTGCTGCCGTCGAGCGCTCCGCCGGCAGCGTCCGTTCGGGTGTAGGGGTACATCGCTTCCACGGCATCATTGCCCAGAAGACCGCCCTTCGCAGCCCCGGCGCGCATCACCCAATCGCCGTTGTAGAAGGCCTCGTCACCAAAGAACGAGCCGACATTCCAGCCGTTGATGCTCTTGTTTCCGCTGGCCAGCCATTTGTCGACTTTGTCGTTGCCCTGCTTCATGCCGACCAGGATTTCGGCTTTATGTTCGAGCGACAGATCTTTGAATTCGAAGGTCTTGCCCGGACCGATGCCGATCTTCGCCAGCTTTGCGCGAACAGCCTGATCCCTTGCCGTCTCGGGCACGAATTGCAGGGCTGCGTCGAGATATTCAAAGAAGTTGTCCTTGATCCCGGCCGTGGTGGCAGGAACGAACGCAATCTCCGGGGCGGCAGGCGGGGCGGGTTGATCCAGGAAGCCGGAAAGCGGCCGCGCCTTGTAGCCGGCCTGAATTTTCTCGACGTTCGGCATGTCGTCAGGGTTGAAGAGTTGCGTGCGGATAAGCGCGAGCGGGAATGGCGTTGTCGAGCGGAAGACCTGCTTGATCCCGGGGGGCGTTTCACCCTTCCAGTCGGGACCGACCACCAGATAGTCGCCCGCCTCTGATCCCGTGGCGCGCGTTCCGATATAGCCAAAATTGTAGGTGTTGCCGTCGATCAGCTGGACCGCGTAGTAGCGTTCCTTTTCGATCGCCGGCACCGAAATGACCATTGGCTCAGCGCGCAAATCCAGCCAGATGAACGAGTAGGGCGTGTCGCTGTTCGGCGTGATGACGGCCGTATCCGCCGGAGTGGCGACATGGTGCAGGCTGTTTATCTCGTTGAACGGCGCCTTGAACTGCCCCGAGTTCTTGTCGACAGCAAACTCTTGCATGACAGCATAGATCATCACGAGCGGCAGGCCGAAGGTGAAGCCTTCCTCGGCAATGTCCTTGGCCTCCAGCAGGCTGGGCCATTCCGCCTTGTTCTTTGCAATGGCGGGGGCGAACTTCGCCGTCGTTGCAACGATGGCAGCCATCGCAGCAGAGCGAAGGAGATCCCGTTTCGTCAGCATAAGCATCTGAATTACTTCCTTCTTGAACTTGCGAAGAGACAATTATCGCGGGCAAACGTCCCAAAAACCGCTCGTCCGGTTGGGCGTCGTATAGTACCAGCAGTATCCGGGCTTAGGCGGGGTGCCGGCGACAGCAACGGCTGTGGCACCAGCAATGAAACCGATGGCTGCCCCTGCGGCAATCGCGCCACCGGGGCGCCAATAGCGGTGCGGATTCACAACAACGACGCCGCGCGGGCGGTATCCCGGAACGCCATAGCCTGGCCTGACCGCACCGGCTGCGCATCCGCGTGGGCCACATCCGGCTGCCGCGCAGCCTCGGGGTCCACAGGCGGCTCCGCCAGACCGATAGGCCTGAGCCGGTGTGCTCGAGAGCAATGGCATGGCCAGCACAGCTGCAACCCCCGCCGAAAGGAGCGATAACTTAAGCATCTTTAGCACAGAAATTGCCTTCTACTATTAATCGAGTTGAAGCGCTCGAGTTCGACTTGCTGAGTGAGAAGCGTCGCGGGAGCCAGTTCAGCGGTTGCAGCCGGATGCGCACTCACTTTTTGGGGAACAGGAACTGCAATTGCGCGCGGATCTGCCATTGCGGACCGACATCGTCGGGCGCGATGACATTGTAGTAAGCGCCGACCTGCGCATTGATGGGTTGCTTGCCGAGCCGGAAGACACGGCCGAACGCCCCGCCGATCGGCAGGGTCCAGCGATTGTCGTTCTCGGCCATCCAGTTCGCCGTGACGAGCGGGGATGACGAAGCGTACCAACCGTCCTTGAAGTTGTAGTTCACGAACGGCTGGAGCGTCATCTGGTTGACGTCCTTCCGACTAGAATCGCCGGCGATCGACCAGATATTGTTGACCAGGGCGCCGTAGACCCACGGTCCGTCCATGATGAGACCGACGGCCGAGGGGCCAGCGCCCCACTTTCCGGATCCGAGGTCGTCGTCGGTGGCTGTCGGCAGCAGGACGGCCGGTCCAACGCCCCAGATGAACTTGCCCGAGTGAGCGGGCGACAGAAACGCGCTGACTGTCGTGTCGCCCAGGCCGAAGATTCGGTTGCTATCCGGATAGAGTTGCGGCTGGGAAATGACGGGGACGATCGTTCTGGTTATCAGATTCCAATCCGGTGAGAGACTAATCGGAATAACCGGCTGTATATTGATGACTTCCTGTGTCTCACTGTAGGGGCCGTAGCCGGGGTTTGTATTAAACTGAAATGGCAAACTGATCATGTCAGCGACTGGATTCTGAGCCGCCTTGGCAAGTTCTTCGGTGCTTGTCGATTTATCTTCGGCGAAGGATTTACCGGGAAACGACAAAACCGCGATCAGCGCCAACGCGAGTAGAGACCGATTGGTCCGCATCGGTGTGCATTTCCCACCGGCTCTAAATCTAGCGTCGGGCCATGCGAACTCAGCGGCATCCGTAGCAGACAGGGTGGAAACTGCTTGAATCCGGCCATGGGGGCGATTGACTAGCATGAACGTCGTCATCACAGTCACGGTCGAAACGCCCCCCGGCAATATTCGAAGTTGTGCCGGCAGCCAAAGAGCATCTCTTTGGCTTGGCGCACGTCTACTAAAAAGCGGCATGTCGACTTCGAGACCACTCATTTTGCGCCATCGTCGCGCTTTTTAGGGAAATAGCGGGCATGGCCGAGATCCCGGTTATCTCCAGTCACATCCTGCACGGCATCCCGGATTTCGTGCGTCGGGAAGTCGGGGCGAAAGCACTGTTGCATGCCAATCGCGCCGCCGGCTTCGATCTTGAGCTGGTCGAGGGCCGGAATTGCTTTATCCCCCACGCGGCGGTTCTCGGCTTTGTCAATGCCGCGGCACGAGTGGCGGGCGAGCAAAATCTTGGAGTCTTGATGGCTCCACAGATGGACGCCGCCAACTATGGTAGTTACGGGCACTATGTGATCGGCGCCGACACGCTCGGCGAATCCATCGGGCGCGCCATCTCGGCCCTCCGTTTTCACAGCACGGCTGACCGAATGGCCATCGACATCATCGGGGACGAAGTGCGCTACGGCTACCGCTTCGCCTTGGCCGGTCGCGACGGCTACGATATGATCGCCAGCGCGGCGGCCGGCGTTCTGCTGAGCGTCTTCAGGGCTTACCTGCCCCTTGACTGGAGGCCGTTGCGAATCGAGCTGGACATCAGCAAGCCATGCCGGGCCGGGCTGCTGGAAGACGTCTTCCAATGCCCGGTTCATTTCAACGCTTCGGCGGTGACCATCGTCACGGAAAGCCGATATTTATCCGTTGGCCGGCGGCACGTGCCATCGCCGATTGTCACCATCGAAGATGTGGAGCGAGATCGGCAGGGTGGGGCGCCGCGCGATTTGCTCGACGTCGTCCTGGAGCAAATTCGTGCCCAGGTTCTCGCCGGCAGCGTGTCCATCGATAGCGCGGCCCAATCCATGGACACGAGCGTGCGAACCCTGCAACGCGAGCTGAATCGGGTTGGCGCCGATTTTCGCAGCCTGGCGAACGCGATGCGGTATCAGCGCGCGATTGAGCTGCTACGCCACACCAACGGATCGATCACCCGTGTCTCGGCGGAGATGGGGTATTCTTCTCCCGCCAATTTCGCGCGCGCCTTTCGAAAGGCGGACGGACGTGCACCGCGAGATTTTCGTTCCAAGCCATACTAGGCAGCATGCGGCCATTCGGATTGGCAATATCAGTCGCCGACGATCGCCTTTTCTCGCAGCCCGATGCAGCTCGAACCAAAAAGTGCTTCCGGCTGCGGCTTGGCCTCTCTATCTGCACCCGAGACCAAGCCTGATTGGGCTCGTCTCGTCGGCAACATCATTCCCAAGGCGCTGCCGCTCGGCTGGTCGACGGCGCGCGACCTCGGCCTCGACGGCAATGCCCGCTACTGCCTGCTCGCCGGCGATATCGGCAACGACTACCCCCTCGTCGTCGGCAAGAGTTATGACAAAATTGAGACCGTCGGGGTCACTACAGCGGGTATCTTCGTATGGGCGACCTTCATCGTTTTGCTCGCCGCCATCGCGCTGGATCCTGGCAGTGCGCCTGCAGCGGCGGATGGAAGCGATCGCTGACACGTTGGCCCGGATCTCGGAGGGCGAGCTCGACGCCCGCATTCCGCTGCTCGGCGACGGCGACGACATCGACGTGCTCTCCGTCCGAATCAACGCAACGCTCGGCCGGCTGTCCAGCCTCTTCGAGGGCATGAAGCAGGATACAGCCGACATCGCGCATGATTTGAAGTGCCGTTGAACCGGCTCAAGGCCGACGCCCAGAGCGACCGGATCAATGCTACCTTCGACGCCCGGCTGCGCATCGCCCTGATCGAGGCCGGTGCGCGCAAGGTCCGCTTCGCGTCGATCCAGCGGAATGGTTTCCGCTGCCACTTCGGCATTCTCTTCTTTGGCAAATGCCACCCTTAGTGGGGCGGATCTCCCGTCAAATACTGTCCAAAGTCGAATAGCCGACAGCGTAAAATAATGTTGCAACGAATTGGCGGCTGGCGCGAGGTTTTGCTGGTTCGCAGTCGGTTCAATGCCCGACATGAGGCGCGTTGCAGGCTATTGCGGAATGGCTGAATTTTGGCCGTTTCGCCCTGAATGCGGACTGTCAGCTTCCGGCCCCAATCCGGACGATAGGCGTGATGGCATATCGCCCGAACCAACTCATAGCAGTTCACCACTTTCTCGTGAGCTAATGGAGCGGCCCCTGGCGGCCAGTGCCGGCGCTATTGAGACGCTTATGCGTGGCGCGCCGCGCACCGGCGCTGTCCATCATGCATTCCGGCACGACATTTCTGGCGGCAAAAGGCCGAGCGCTATAGCTCGACGCGGAAACGATAACGGTCGGCGCGATAGGTCACGACAGCGAACTCGACCGGCAGGCCAGCGGTTGACTTCGCGATTCTCGTCACCACCAGCACAGCGGACGCCAGCTCGACATCCAGGAGTTGCGCGATTTCCTGGCTGGCCAGATTGGCCTCGATGAATTCGACACCGCCGGAAATCTCGATGCCCAGATTCTCGCGCAGCCAGGCATAGAGCGAGCCGCCAGCCAGCAGCGCCTCGGTTGGCGGCGCCATCGCGCCGAACACGTCGGGCCGGATCCACGACACCGAATAGCCCATCAACCGGTCATTGGCGCGCAGCAG
>NZ_JBEPSM010000008.1 GCF_040548815.1 Kaistia defluvii
GTCGCTGCCAGGCCTGCAAAGCACAGAAAATCAAACCCTTCGAGACACTCAATCTTCTCTCTACGATGACAAACACACAAAACCCCGCCGCGCGACAACATCGCCGGCGGGGTTTTGGCGTTCTAGGAACAGGAAAAGGGAAATGGAGGAGCTAGGTAAGTCAAGGCTCGAAGCTCAGCATCAGACCTGCAGCGTCAAAGTGCCAAACCAGACCGCCGGACAAACAGTCCAGGGTCCAAAGCGCGAGCGGCAGAACTGCCAGCGAAAAAGCCATTCGCGATGCCGACGCGGCGGCCGAGCCGACCTCCAGCCCAAGCCCAAACCGCACCGCCGGACAAACAGTCCAGGGACATAGGCGGAGGCCGAGCCGCATAACCGCCGGCGCGTGCGCCAAGCAGCCGGAAATCCCTCTCCCAGCGCAGTCCGTCGAGAAGAACTCGGATGGCTATTCATCCCTGCGGGTTGAATAACAGCGCAAGCGACCGCGGGTGCCGGGGGGGCCTGTCGTGACACGCGACAAAGCGCCTCGATCGGATCCGCATTCCACAAGGCTGGATGATCCAGGCCGAATGCAGCGCGCTCATCCGAGCTGACGCGAACCCTTCATCGCTCAGGCCCAGCCCTCCGCCCTTCTGCAGACTTTTGCAAATACGTCTTTGGCTCAAGCCACGCCACCGACCACCCCATCGACCCGGTGTTACAACAAAACCGGATGATCGATGCTGGAGCCAACTGGGGCCGCACCAAAGGCGCAAAAACCTCGTTCAAGCCGCAGGATCGAATCCACGCAGCGCATATTGTTCCAGTGTCGGGACTGGGGCATCCCGCTCCCAGCGATGAGCTTTATGCCACAGGCCTTGCGACCCACCGTGTGGTGCCCGAAAGAGCCGTGATCAAATCCCGACGGCGCATCACGCGGCGTCGACGGTCAGTGGCAGCATGCGTTCGCGCGAGGCGGCGAGCAGGCGGGTCATCGCATCCGCGGCTTCCTTCGGCCGGCGCGCGAGGATCGCCGTCCGCACCGCGTCATGCAGCGCGATGTCCTCGTTGGGCTGCGCCGCGTGCTGCTGCAGCATTTCCGAGGAGACCCGCAGTGCCGACTTGACCGCGCTGCCGATGGTGACGAACAGGCCGTTATGCGAAGCGTTGATCACGGCCAGATGGAAGCCGAGCGCCGATTCGGACGTCGCCTTGATCGGCAGCTTCTGCTCATAGGCCGCCACGAGTTCGTGAAAGTAGTGTTCGATCTTGGCGAGGTCATCCGCCGTGCCGTCGCGCGCGGCCAGGAAGGACGCGCGCGGCTCGAAGCAGAGGCGCATCTCAAAAATGTCCTCGACGATCTTGTTGTCGAACTGCGCCTGCAGGCGCCAGGCCAGGACGTCGCGATCGAGCAGGTTCCATTCGGCGAAAGGCAGCACGCGGGTGCCGATCTTGGGTGAAACCTCGATCAGCCGCTTGCCCGCCAGGCTCTTCACCGCCTCGCGAATCGTCGTCCGGCTGACGCCATAGGTCTGGCAAAGCTCGCTCTCGATCGGCAGGGCCGTTCCGGGCACGAATTCGCCGGAGACGATCCGGACGCCAATATGATTGGCGACCTGCGCGCTCATCGTCCCAACCGGTAGAAGCTCGCGCTCCAGCATCACACCCTCTCCCGCCAAGTGCCATCCCTTTACGCGGTTTTTCGCGGCTAGGCCAAGTCCTCGCTGCCAATCCCGGGCGAGGGGTGGTTCGGGATGTGCGTCCGGCGACGAGCCGATTGACAAACCCCGAGATCAAAACCATGATCGACGTATATGATAATACCATTGAGGCCACCTTGGGGAGGGGGCTCAGCGGGAAATCGTATGGGAGGCCGACGCCGAATGCTCTTTCGGCAAGGACGGACCGCCCCCAATCGGGCCATCGCGCAGCGCGCGCCGAGACGGGCGGAGCAGGCAAGGGCCGGGATTGCCGGCCAGCGCCAGGACAGGAAATGCGGTCGCTCCTGGGGGCGACATCCAAGAAGAATGGTCGCCGGAGGACGGGTCTTGTTGGGAGATCCGAAGTGCGACAGCAAAGTGGAGGAATCGGGATATGCGGAAGTTTATGACGAAGGCGCTCGCCACGGCGGCGTTGCTGGCCCTGACGGTCGGCGCGCAGGCGAAGGAGACGGTTGTCTGGTGGGACTTCCTGTCGGGCGGCGACGGCGTCCGGATGAAGTCGCTGATCGACGAATTCAACAAGTCGAACCCGGACATCGAGATCCAGGCGACGACGCTCGAATGGGGCGTTCCGTTCTACACCAAGGTCCAGACTTCGGCTGCCGTCGGCGAAGGCCCCGACGTCATGACCTATCACCTGTCGCGCCTGCCGCTCGGCGTCGATTCGGGCGTACTGCGCGAAATCACGCCGGACGAACTCAAGGCGGCCGGCATTGACGGCGCCAATTACGCCCCGGCGAACTGGAAGGCGGCCCAAGTCGACGGCAAGCAGTATGCGATCCCGTTCGACATCCATTCGATCGTGCTGTTCTACAACAAGGACGCGCTGAAGAAGGCCGACCTCCTGGGCGAGGACGGCAAGCCGAAGGGCTTGGATGGCATCGAGAACTTCGACGCTGCGCTGAAGAAGCTCAAGGATGCTGGCTATGACTACGGCATGTCCTTCCAGACGGCCGGCGACGGCGGTGTCTGGCGCGTCTTCTATTCGCTCTTCAATCAGCAGGGCGGCGAGTTCTTCAAGGACGGCAAATTCCTCGACGGCGACAATGTCGACAAGGCAGCCAAGGCGGCCGGCGCGATGGCCAAGTGGGTCTCGGACGGCGTCGTGCCGAAGCAGACCGACTACAATCCGTCGATCGCCCTCTTCACGTCCGGCAAGGCCGCGACCCTGATGAACGGCGTCTGGGAAGTCCCGACGATGGCCGACCTCGCCAAGCAGGGCAAGCTCGGCTTCGAGTGGGGCGCGGTCCAGATTCCGACCCTGTTCGACAAGCCGGCCACCTGGGCGGACTCGCACGCCTTCGCCATTCCGGACCGCAAGGGCAAGGAAATCTCGCCGGAGAAGCTGAAGGCTGTCCTGACCGCGATCAAGTGGATGAACGAGCACTCGATCAGCTGGGCGAATGCCGGTCACATCCCGGCCTATGTCCCGGTGACCCAGACCGAGGCGTTCAAGACGATGGAGCCGAACGCGACCTATTCGACGCTGGCCGCCACCGCCGTGTTCGATCCGACCAGCAAGCTCGCTGGCGTCGCCTCGCCGGTCTATGAGGCCTCCGCCAACAACATCACCACCGTGGTGAATGGCGACATGGAGCCCCAAGCAGGCGCCGAGGGCCTGCGTGACGAACTGCAGGGACTTCAGGACTAGTCCTGAACTATCGACGCTTCACGACCCGGCCGGTTCGCCGGCCGGGTCACCCGCCTTGAAGCCTGGAAGCCTCCCATGCACACCAAATCACGCGATAACTGGGTCGCGGCGGCCTTTGTCGCCCCCTTCGTCATCGCCTATCTCGTCCTGTTCCTTTACCCGACCGTTCGGATGGTGATCCTCACCTTCACCGACGCGCCGCTGATCGGCGCCGGGAAATGGATCGGCTTCAAGAACTATCAGAGGCTCTTCAACGACAAGGCCTATCTCAGCGCTGTCTGGAATACGGGCTATTTCGTTCTGCTGACGGTTATCCCGAACACGCTGCTCGGCCTCGTCTTCGCGATGATGGTCAATCGGCAGAAGGGCTATGTCCAGAGCTTCATCCTGGCGGCGTTCTTTCTTCCCTACATCCTCCCGGTCTCGGTCGTGTACCGCATTTGGGAATGGATGATGGACTACCAGTTCGGCATTGCTCAGCACGCGCTCGACGCGTTCTATGGCGAGCGGGTTGCGGTCTTCCGCAACAAGATCTGGGCCATGCCGATGATGGCCTTCGTGACGATCTGGTGGACGATCGGTTTCAACGTGCTGCTGTTCATCGCCGGACTGCGCAACATTTCGCAGGACATGTATGACGCTTCGGCGCTCGATGGCGCCAAACGCTGGAAGCAGTTCCGCTACATCACCTGGCCCCTGATCTGGCCGGTGACCGCCCTCGTGCTGACGATCCAGCTGATCCTGCAGCTCAAGATCTTCGACCAGATCTACCTGCTGACACTGGGCGGCAACGTCAACAACACGATGGTGCTGGTTCAGTACATCTACAAGCAGGCGTTCCAGCTCAATAAAGGCGGCTATGGCGCGACGGTTGCGTTCTCCCTGTTCGCGATCATCGTCGTGGTGTCCGTGTTGCAGTACCAGGCTCTGAGGGCGAGACCGCGATGAATCTTCTCAAGATCGATTTCGCCGGACGCCTGATCACGCTGATCACGCTCGCCATCGCCATCGTCTGGGCGTTCCCTCTTTACTGGGCGGTCATAACGACGTTGAAGCCCGAATTCGAGGTGGCGCAGCCGGGGCTCAACCTGCTGCCGAAAACCTGGACGCTCGGCGCCTATACCCATGTGCTGACGACGACCAAGATCGGCCAGTGGTACGTCAACTCCGTTGTCGTCGCGGTGTCGGTGACCGTGCTTGTCGTCATGATGGGTGCGCTCTGTGGCTATGCACTGTCGCAGCTGAGGTTCCGCGGCCGGACGGCGCTGTGGTTCACCGTGCTGGCGAGCTTCATGGTGCCGATCCAGGCCCTGATCGTCACGCATTTCGTGCTGATGAGCCAGCTCGGCCTGATCAATTCGTGGCTCGGCATCGTCCTGCCGCAGCTGATCGTTCCCGTTGTCGTCATCGTCTACAAACAGTTCTTCGACAGCGTGCCGAAGGATTTTCGCGAAGCCGCTCGCGTGGATGGCGCCAACGAGTTCGACATCTTCTTCCGCATCTACCTGCCGATGAACTGGGGCGTCACGACCGCGCTGGCGATCATCACCTTCATCGGCGCCTGGAACGCCTTTCTCTGGCCGTTCCTCGTCTCGACCGCGGACGACACGATGACGGTCACGGTCGGCATCACGATGGTGAAGGAAAACTTCGGCGTCCAATACGCCCGAAACCTCGCCGCCGCCGTGCTCGCCGCGCTGCCCGTCGCCATCGCCTACCTGGTTTTCCAGAGGCGCGTGACCCAGGCGATCATGCTTTCCGCCGGCATCAAGGGTTGATGCCGGACCCTTCAACCTCCGCCGCGACCGGGCCCCGGAACGGGATCGCGGCGGTTTCCTTCACGACCAAGCCGAGAGCTTCCATCCCATGTTGAACGCCAAACTTATCGTTGACCGCGACTTCGTCGTATCCGAACTCGACCGACGCATCTTCGGCACCTTCGTCGAGCATATGGGTCGCTGCGTTTATGGCGGCATTTATGAGCCGGGCCATGCCACTGCCGACGAGGACGGTTTCCGCGGCGACGTGCTGGAGCTCACCCGCGAGCTCGGCACGACGATCATCCGCTATCCCGGCGGCAATTTCCTGTCCGGCTACAATTGGGAAGACGGCGTCGGCCCGGCCGACAAGCGCCCCGTCCGCCGCGACCTCGCCTGGTTCTCGACCGAGACGAATCAGTTCGGCACCAACGAATTCATGAAATGGTCGAAGAAGGCCAATATCGAGCCGATGTTCGGCGTCAATCTCGGCACCAAGGGCGCCGACGAGGCGCGCCAGTTCCTCGAATATTGCAACCATGAAGGCGGCTCGGCGCTGTCGGACCTTCGCAAGGAGCATGGTTACGAGAAGCCGCACGACATCAAGTTCTGGTGCCTCGGCAACGAGATGGATGGTCCCTGGCAGATCTGCCACAAGACCGCGGAAGAATATGGCCGCGTCGCGCTCGAGACCGCCAAAGTGATGCGCTGGGTCGATCCGACCATCCAGCTCGCCGCCTGCGGCTCGTCGCACCGCAACATGCCGACCTATGGCTCCTGGGAATACCAGGTCCTCGATCATTGCTATGACGAGGTCGATTTCATCTCGCTGCACACCTACTTCAACAACCATGCAGATTCCGCCGCCGAATATTTCGGCGTCATCGAGCTGCTGGATGCGTTCATCAAGGAAGTCGCGGCGATCTGCGACGCGGTCGGCGCCAAGCGCCGCTCGCACAAGAAGATCATGCTGTCGCTCGACGAATGGAACGTCTGGTACAAGACGCACAAGATCGAGAACATGCGCGTTCCCGGCTGGCCGGAAGCTCCGCCGCTGATCGAGGAAGTCTACAATACCGAGGACGCGCTGATCGTCGGCGGCGCCCTGATCGCGATGCTCAACAATGCCGACCGCGTCAAGGTCGCCTGCCTGGCGCAGCTGGTCAACGTCATCGGCCCGATCATGACCGAGACCGGCGGCGACGCCTGGCGTCAGACGATCTTCCATCCCTTCGCGCTCGCCTCGAAGCACGGCCATGGCCGCGTCCTGCGCAGCGTCGCGGAATCGGATTCCTACAGCGCCAAGACCTTCCCGGAGATCCCGTATCTCTATGCGACCGTCATCGACAACCCGGCCGATGGCACGACGACGGTGATCGCGCTCAACCGCAGCCTGACGGATTCGATGGAAGTCGAGGTCGAACTGCGCGGCCTCGGCGCCGATCGCGAGCTGGTGCACGCGACCGAGCTGCATCATTCGAACCTCAAGGCCGTCAATACCAAGGAAGCGCCGAACACCGTCGCGCCCAAGGCCAACAAGGACGTGACGATCAACGGCGAGCGGATGACCGTCCGCCTGAAGCCGGCCTCGTTCAACGTCATCACCACCAAGGCGACGCCGGCCGGCAACGCCTGAGTCTGGCTTCCTCCCGAACGCCCAACTGCGCCCGCATCCTCACCGATGCGGGCGTTCTTTTTTCCTCGCCGGCGTCTTGTCCGATCGCCTGGGGAGGGTATCGATGTCGCAAGAAATCGTTCCGGCCCAATCGGTCGCGTTGCGAAAACGGCCCGGCGACCCTATGACATCGGCATGGCCATCATTGATCTCGCCAATCCGACGCGCTTCATGTCGCTGACCGATCGCCTCCTGCCCTGGCTTTGGGGCGCGACGGTGCTCGTGCTTGGCACGGGTCTCTATCTGGGCCTGTTCGTCGCGCCCGCCGACAATCTGCAGGGCGAGACCTACCGCATCATTTTCATCCACGTTCCGGCCGCCTGGCTCGCCATGTTCGGCTACGGCATGATGGCGGCCGCCGCGCTTGGTACGCTGATCTGGCGCCACCCGCTTGCCGATGTCGCGGCGAAGGCGACCGCACCGGTCGGCGCCGCCTTCACGCTGATGGCGCTGATCACCGGTTCGCTCTGGGGCAAGCCGATGTGGGGCACCTGGTGGGAGTGGGATGCCCGCATGACCTCGGTGCTGATCCTGTTCCTGATGTATCTCGGCCTGATCGCGCTCTGGAACGCAATCGAGGATCCGATCAAGGGCGGCCGCGTCGCCGCCGTGCTGATCCTCGTCGGCTCGGTCAATCTGCCGATCATCAAGTTTTCCGTCGATTGGTGGAACACGCTGCACCAGCCGGCCAGCGTGTTCCGGATGAGCGGTTCGACGATCGATCCGAGCATGCTCTATCCGCTGCTGATCTCGGCCGTCGGCGCGACGCTGCTTTTCCTCAGCCTCAGCCTGATGGCGATGCGCAACGAGATCCTGCGCCGGCGCATCCGCGCGCTGCGCCTCGTCGCTGCGGCAAGTCCGGTGGGAGCCGCGGCATGATCGAGTCCCTCGGGCCGCATTCCGGCTTCATCCTCGCGGCCTATGCGGCCAGCGTGATCATCGTGCTCGCCGTGCTGGGCTGGATCCTGGCCGATGGCATGCTTCTGCGCCGGCAGATGCGGGATCTCGAGGCGCGCGGCATCCGTCGGCGCTCCGCTCGCAAGGCGGCCACCGCGAACGCCAAAGCCTCGTCATGACCTCAACCGAGGTGAAGCCCGCGCGCTCGCTCGGACGACGGCTTGCCATTGCCGCGCCGATCGCCGCCTTTGCGGCGCTTGCCGTGATCTTCGTCATCCGGCTGGAGCAGGGCGGCGACCCGTCGCTGATCCCCTCGGCGCTGATCGGTCGCGCCGCACCGGCCACTGTCCTGCCACCACTGGAAGGGCTCGACCGTCCCGGTATCGATACCGCCGATCTCGCCGGCAAGGTCACGCTGGTGAACATTTGGGCGTCGTGGTGCGTGCCGTGCCGCGAGGAACATCCGATCCTCGAAAAGCTGGCCACCGACGGCCGGATCAACCTGGTCGGCATCAACTACAAGGACAAGCCGGCCAATGCGCGCGGCTTTCTTGGCCAGATGGGCAATCCCTATGCCGCCGTCGGCGTCGACGAAAAGGGCCGCAGTTCCATCGACTGGGGCGTCTATGGCGTGCCCGAAACCTTCCTGGTCGGCCGCGACGGCAAGATCCGCTTCAAGTTCGTGGGGCCGCTCAGCGATGAGAGCCTGTCCTCCGTGCTGATGCCGGAGATCGAAAAGGCGCTGGCCGCGTCCTGATCGGCGCGCCTTGCTTGCCTCGCTCTCTCCTGTCGTGACGACGGAGGCGATCAGCTGGTCGCGGCGTTTCCAAGCTCGACGATGCCGGCTGCCGTCGGCAGATCCGTGAAGAGGTGGGTGGCATAGCCACCTTGCAGCGCGGCCGCCATGCCGACGATCTTCTCGGCGCCGCTGGAAACCAGGATGCCGGTTGAAAGCCCCCGGATCTTGTCCGGCGTCAGGCCGATCATCCGCTCGTCCAGGCGGCCGGGCAGGTGGTTGCCCGCCTTGTCGATGAAGCGGCTGCAGATCAGGCCAACCGCGCCGCGCGCCCGATAGTCGGCGAGATCCTCAGGCCCGGCGATCCCGCTGGTCACGATATGGCTGTCGATCTCGCAGGAGCCGACGGCGAACAGCGCCTTGTTGATGTGATCGAGCTCGCAGAGCTGGGCGGCGATGACGCTTTCCCGCTGCAAGGCTTCTGCCATCGCCGCGCTGGAGACGATCGCCGGCACATGCAGGTTGACGCATCGGCCGCCAAAGGCGGCGGCGATGCGCGAGGCGCAGCTTTCGGAATCGAAGCCATAGGGCGAATTGACCGCGCCGACCATCTGCACGACCGTCAGGTCGGGGACGGCCCGCCGGGTGACATGCTCCGACAGCGTGAAGACGGTCTGGCCCCAGGCCACGCCGAGCGTATCGCCGGGCTCCAGCAGATCGGGCAGGCAGCGCGCCGCAAGAAGGGCTGCCCGCTCCAGCGAGAACGTGTCGCCGGGCGCGATCTGCACATCCGCCAGGCCGTAGCGCTCCTGGAGCGTGCGGGCATAGCGGTGGCGGGCAAAGCTCTTGGGGTCGAGCCGCACCTCTACGATGTCCCGTTCGCGCGCCTGCTGCAGATAGCCGACGATCGAGCTGCGTGAGACGCCGAGCGTTTCGGCGATCTCGCTCTGGTTCCGGTCTTCGTAATAATAGAGCCAGGCCGCCTCGAGGATCAGATCGTCCGGAAGCCGCGGCGTGCGCCCGGTCGGCTGCGTCTTTTTCGGTGGCAAGGCTGGCTTCCTTCAGCGCGGTTCGTCGCCCGAGTATGCCCGACAGGATCGGTCAAACCAGGGCCTCCTCGTTCTTCCCCATGAATGTGAAGAGAACAAGAAGCGGCAGGAAGGTCAGCAGGATGAGGACGCTGCCCAGAGCCGAGGCGACGCCGAAATTGCCGTTCACCACCTCGTTGAAGATCTCGATGCTGACGGTCGCGGTCGAGCCCGATTGTAGGATCAGCGTGGCGCTCAATTCGCGGATCGTGTTCGACCAGGTCAGCAGCACGCCGGAAAGGATCGCCATCGAGAGCAGCGGCACCGTCACCTTGACGAAGGTCATTGCCGGCCCGGCGCCGAGATTGACCGACGCTTCCTCGGTATCGCGCGACAATTGCTGCAGCGAGCTGGCGGAAGAGCGCACCGAGAAGGGCAGGCGACGGATGAAATAGGCCATGATCAGGATCAGCGCCGTGCCCGTCAGGGCGAAGGGCGGATGATGGTAGGTCACGACCAGGCCGACGCCGAGCACGATGCCGGGCACCGCATAGGAGAACATCACGATGGTGTCGAGCAGCGCCCCGATCCGTCCCGGCCGACGGACGATGATATAGGCGATGAGCGTGCCGACCACGGCGCAGGCGAGCGTCGCCGTGCTGGTGAACAGGATCGTGTTCCATAGCGGGCGGGAGATCGTCCCCGCGATGCGGCGGTAGTTTTCGAGGCTGAGCTGCGCCGTCAGCACTGGCCCGTTCGCCTTCAGGAACGACGAGACGACGATGTTCACGAGCGGCAGGATGGCGATCGCCATCAAGCTGTAGACATAGGCCGCCGCCGCGAGGCGCTTCGCCGGGGTCGGCTCCTGCATGGTGAGCGGACGGATCGCCGATGTCGCGTGCGAGAACCGCGCCGACAGCCAGCGCTGCAGCAGCAGCGCTCCCGTCGTCACCGCGAGCAGCAGCACGGAAAGCGTGCTCGCCAGCACCGGCTGGCCGCCGAAATCATTGACGAACTCGCCATAGATCAGCAGCGGCAGGACGCGGAACTTCTCGCCGAGGATCAGCGGCGTGCCGAGATCGGTGAAGGCGGCGACGAAGACGAGCAGGCCCGCCGTGGTGATCGACGGCAGAAGGAGGGGCGCGATCACCTTGACGAAGGTGGCGAACTCGCCGGAGCCGAGATTGCGCGCCGCGTCCTCGACGCTCTGGTCGATCGACTTGAGGCCGGAGGAAACCAGCAGGAAGACGAACGGAAAGAACTGCAGCGTGAAGACGAAGATGATGCCGGGGGCGCCATAAATCGACGGCAGCGGAATGCCGTACTCCCCAAAGAACCGCGTCAGCACGCCGCTGCGGCCAAGCAGGATCACCCAGGAATAGGAGCCGATGAAGGGCGGCGACACGAAGGTCAGCACGACGATCGTCTTGATCAGGCTGCGCGCCCAGATGTTGTAGCGGCTGACGAAATAAGCGGCGGGAATGCCGACCAGAAGCGCCAGCGCGGTCGCGCTCAGGCTGACGATGAACGAGTTGATCAGCGAGCGGTAATAATACGGCTCGGAGAAGAACATGGCGTAATTCTCGAAGACGCTCTTCCCCGCCTCCGTGCCGGAAAAGCTGAGGCCGATGATGTTGTAGACCGGCAGCAACAGCAGCAAAGTTGTGATAACGAGGGCGCCCAAGGTGACGAGCGGCCAGAAATCGAACAGACGGCCAATCGCGGCCTGCATCCGGCCGGGCGCGTTTGGCGAGGTCGAGAGCATCGTCATGCGCGTGCCTCGGGCTTGAAGGTACGAACCGCCTGGAGCGGCACATCGAGGCGGAGCTGGCTGCCGGCTTCCGGCATGTCCATGCCGCGCCGCCCCTGCAGCGAGACGGTGATCGGCTTGTCGGCGCCGATCTCGACCAGCAGCTTCACCGTGCCGCCCAGGAACTGGATGTCGGTGACCCTGCCGCCAATGCCGGTCTCCCGCGCGCCTTCGGAGGGGGCGAGATCCATGTCCTGCGGCCGGATCGAGACCAGGCATGGTTGGCCGGCCGCGTCGACGCCGCCCATGCCGCGCACGCGGTGGCCGCCGGGAAGCTCGATCAGGCTGCTGCCATCGGCGTCGCGGGCTATGACCGTTCCCGGCAGCAGATTGTTCTCGCCGATGAAGCCGGCGACGAACAGCGTCTTCGGCTCGGCATAGATCTTGTGGGGCACGTCGAGCTGCTCGATCCGGCCCCGGCTCATCACCGCGATCCGGTCCGACATCAGCAGGGCTTCTTCCTGGTCATGCGTCACATAGATGGTGGTGATGCCGATCTGGCGCTGCAGGCTGCGGATCTCGCTCCGGAGATGGATGCGCATTTCGGTGTCGAGATTGGAGAGCGGCTCGTCCATCAGCAGGACGTCCGGCTGGATGACCATGGCGCGCGCCAGCACGACGCGCTGCTGCTGGCCGCCCGAGAGTTCGCGCGGCCGCCGATGGGCGAGATGGTCGAGCCGTACCAGCTCGAGCATGCGCCTCACCTCGCGATCAATCTCGGCCTTGCCGCGCCGCCGGGCGCGCAGCCCGTAGGCGACGTTGTCGAAGACGGTAAGATGCGGAAAGATCGCGTAGTTCTGGAACACCATGCCGGTATTGCGCTGATGCGGCGGCACGTCGTCGATGATTTTGCCGTCGAAGCGGATGTTGCCGGATGTCTGGCGCATGAAGCCGGCCACCATCCGCAGCAGGGTCGTCTTGCCGCAGCCGCTGGAGCCGAGCAGCGTGAAGAACTCGCCCTTGGCAATGTCGAAGCTGACATTGTCGACGGCGATCGAGTCGCCGAAGCGCTTGGTGACGGAATCGATCGAGACGGAGGTTGTCATCTTCGCGCATCCTGATTGCGTGAGCGGCCGCATCCCGCGCGCGGTGCGCGCGAGCTGGAATCGGAGAAGTTGCGGCGGACCGGCGACGCGGCCCGCCCTCTCGCGGCGTTATTGGGTCTTGACGATGATCTTCTGCATCCGGGCCAGGATGTCGCCGCGTTCGGCGCTCGCCCAGTCGCTGTCATAGTCGATGATCTTGATCTCGCTCAGCGGCTTCATCCGGGGATGGTTCTGCACGCCCTGGCGCGTCGGGCGACGGCCGGGGAAATGCTCGACCAGCTTCCGCTGCGCTTCCTCGGAGAGGATATAGTCGGCGAACAGCTTGGCGGCGTTCGGATTGGGCGGGCCCTTGACGATGAACATGCCTTCCGGCTGCGCCAGCGTGCCGTCTTCGGGATAGATGATGTCGGCGGTGTTGGCGAGAACGTAGTTGAACGCCGCCTCCTCATAGGTGACGCCGATCGGATATTCGCCGCGCCCGACCTGCTGGAAGACGAGGCTCGATTTCAGCACGATGTTGGTGTTGGCCGTCATCGCCTCGACAAGCTTCCAGGCCTCGTCGCCGCGGCCATAGATCATCAGCCAGGTGTTGAGCGCCGCCAGCGACGAGCTCGACTTGGACGGGTCGGCATGGACGATCTTGCCCTGCCATTTCGGGTCGGCCAGATCGCTCCACTTCTTCGGCGCGTCTTCGGGCTTCACTTGCTCGCGATTGGCCATCAGCACCATCAGGCTGGCGGCGAAGGGCGTGTTGTAGCCCTTCTTGTCGATCATCGCCGGCTCGATATGGGCGAGCTCGGGCGACTGATATGCTTCGAACAGTTCGGGGGCCGAGGCGCCCGTATCGGCGAAGCCGCCCCAGAGCACGTCGGAGCCGGGCCGGTCCTTTTCGGCGCGGATGCGGTTCAGCAGTTCGCCCGTGCCCGCCTTCACCGTCGTGACCTGGATGCCGTATTTCTTGCCGAATTCCTGGGTGAAGTAGTCCACCATTTCGGAAGGATGGGACGCGTAAACGACCAGTTCCTTTTCGGGCTCGCCACTGGCGGCCATCGCGCCTGCCGTGCTCGCAAGGAACGCCACGCCCGCCGCGGTGACCGCCTTATTCCAGATTGCCGATGTCATTTCGTCCTCCCAGACCAATGAGCCGGCAAAGGGCCGGCCGTGCCGGATCTCCGCCCGGCAAAGCAATCCTACCGGCTCATTGACACATGTCAAATCATGGTGACATTTGTTTGTCGAATTAAACGCGGGAGCCAAGGCGACGATGCGGGACCAATTGATTGAGCTAGCCGAGGCGGCGGGACGGATCGGGCTCTCCTATTTTCGCGGCGCCGGGGCCGAGCCGGGCGTCGAGGAGAAGGGCCATCTCGACCTCGTCACCCAGGCCGATCGGGAGGTCGAGGCATATCTGTTCGCCGAGTTGCAGCGCCTGTTCCCGGAGGACGGCATTTGCGGCGAGGAAGGTTCGGTCCTCCGCCCGGATGCGCCGCGGCAATGGGTGCTCGATCCGATCGACGGCACGTTCAACTTCGTTCGCGGCATGGACCCCTGGGCGGTTTCGATCGGCCTGTTCGAGAATGGCGCGCCGGTTTTCGGCGTGATCCATGCCCCGGCAAGGGGGGAGACGCTATCCGGGGGGCGCGATGTCGAGGTGCTGTTGAACGGCCAGCCCCTGCCGCCTTTGCCGCGGCTCGATCGCAGCCGTGGCGTGATCGCCGTCGGGTTCAGCACGGATACGCCGCTCGACAAGGAACTTGCCGCGATCCGGGGGATCGTCGGCGATCTCAAGATGACCTATCGCCATTGCGGCTCGACGACCGCTGCCTTTCTGATGCTGGCGGCGGGGCAGGTGGATGCCTGCCTCGGCTTTGGGGTGCGGAGCTGGGATGTGATGGCCGCCCTGCCGGTGATCGAGCGGCTGGGCGGCGTGTCGACGATCGACTGGAGCGTCTCCGATTTGATGCATAAGTTCGACTACGTGGCGGGCTCGCCCGAGGCGGTGGCGCTGGCGCGGCCGCTCCTTGATTGGCGCCCTGCCTGAACGAATCGTCGCCAAAGCCCGAAGCGGCCGTTTTGGGCCGCTTCGGGCTTTCTTTCTCTCTCTCTCTCTCTCTCTCTCTCTCTCTCTCTCTCGCCGGCCGCGCTGCCGCACGGCGCAAAGAACGCGTTCCGGTCCTGGCTTGCGAACGACGAACTTCGGCGGCCGACACGGTCGCGGGCTCCGCGCCGGATCAACTCTTAACGAACGTTAATCTTTTCAGTTGCTTAGCTGTACCCGGCGGGATCCCTAGGTTTCCCGTGGATCTGGCCGTGCCTTGTCCACAGGCGGCATTGCGGCTTTCGGAATGTGTTTCGGAAGGTTCGGATTTGGGTTGACGGTTGTTGGGTTGGG
>NZ_JBEPSM010000009.1 GCF_040548815.1 Kaistia defluvii
TGTCGCTCAGGCAGTAGTCATAATGGCTAGTTTATAGGCCGAATTATATCCAGCTATCTTTTTGCGCAAATCGGGCTTGCCAAATGTAATTACATTACTACAAATATGTCATCACACGGAGACCCATCCCTTGGCGCAAACTCTCTTTGTCGGTGACATCAGCCTGGATCTGAGCCTGCTGGCGCCCCATATGCCCGCGCCGGACGAGAAGGTGCATTGCACCGGGTCGACCGAGGGAATTGGTGGGGTCGTCACCAATACGGCGGTCGCCTTCGGCCGCGCCGGCGGCGACGCCGTCCTCTTCACGCCGCTCGGTACCGACCACGCCTCCGGCCAGATGCACCGGGAAGCGCACTCCCTGCCACTGGAGTTCCGGCCGGCCATCGTCCGCGGCGGGCTCTGCCGGGTTGTGACGGTTATCGAGCCGCACGGCGAAAAGCGGCTGCTGCTCTATCCCGGTGTCACGATCTATCCTGAACTCGAAGCGATCGAGGCGGCTTCCCTCGACGGCATCACCCATGTGCATACCGCCTGTTTCGGACCGGGCGCGGCGCTCCTGATCGAACGGGCGCGCGGTCTCGCCCTCTCCTGGTCGATTGATCTGGAGCCGGCCACGTTTCCAGCCGGCATCGACTCGCTCGCGGACGTGCTGGACGGCGCGACATTCGTATTCATCAACGACCGGGCAGCGAACAGCCTTGGCGACGACCCGGTCGGCAGGCTGCGCGCCCTTGGCGTCGGCGCCGTGGTGCGGACGCGCGGCCCGCTCGGAGCCGAACTTCACGACGGCGATGGCGTGCTGAGCGCCACCCCACCAACGGCCCTGGACATTGTCGACACGACCGGCGCCGGCGACTGCCTGGCCGGCTGGTTTCTCGCCGGCGTGGCAGCCGGCTGGCCGATGGAACGTGTCCTCGCCAGGGCGGTCACCGCCGCCACCATCGCCTGCACGCGGGTCGGAGCCCAGACGGCGTACCCGACCTTCCCCGAAATCGAAACATACGAAGAAACGAAGAGGTAGGATGTCTCCCCCGATCGTAATGCCGGCCAAGCCGAGCGCGCTGAAGGCGCATTTCTCCAAGTCGAAGCCGATCATCGGCGTTGTCCATCTGCGCTCGCTTCCCGGCGCGCCGCGCTATGAGGGCGAGCCGATGCGCGAGATCATCGCAGCGGCGATCAGGGATGTGCATACGCTCGTCGATGGCGGCATCGACGGCATCATGATCGAGAACGCGAGCGACATGCCATTCTCGCGGCCGGAGCATATCGGCTTCGAGACCGTCGCCGCGCTATCGGCGATCTGCCAGGAGGTCCGCAACGCCGTCAGCAACCCGATCGGCATCACCTGCGTGGCGAACGGCGCCATCGCCGGCCTCGCCGTCGCAAAGGCGGTCGGCGCGCGCTGGGTTCGCGTCAACCAGTGGGTCAATGCCTATGTCGCCAATGAGGGCTTCCTCAACGGCCCGGCGGCCGAGGCGCTGCGCTACCGCGCCCAGATCGGCGCCAAGGACGTCTCCATCTTCGCCGACGTGCATGTGAAGTTCGGCGCGCACGCCATCACCGCCGATCGCTCGATCACCGAGCAGGCGACCGATGCCGAATGGTTCGACGCCGACGTGCTGATCGCGACCGGCACGCGTACGGGCTCGCCGACCCAGCCCGAAGAAGTCGGCGAAGTCCGCGCCGGCACCAACCTGCCCGTGATCGTCGGCTCCGGCCTTTCGCCCGAACAGGTGCCTTCGCTGATGGCCGTCGCCGACGGCGCGATCGTCGGCCAGTGGCTCAAGGTCGACTCGCGCTGGTGGAACCCGGTCGATCCGGGGCGCGTCGAGCGGCTGATGAACGCGGTCGAAAAGGCACGCACATGACCAGCCTCACCGGAGATACGGACGTCTTCTCCACGGCCTCTTTCGGCGCGTCGCCGAAGGCTTCGGTGATGTTCGTCGCCACGCGGCAGGATGACCTGCCCGGCATCTATGGCGAGGCGCATCGCCGCGCCATTCTCGCCGTTCTCGATGAACTCGCCGCCGAAGGATGGACGCTGTCGCTGCGCCGGGTTTTCGATCCGGAAGCTCCGAACGCACCACGCGCACTGGCAACGGGCTTCACCCACTCGCACGACATCGCCGGCGTCTTCGAGGCGCCCGATCTCGAAAGCGCGCTTGCCGGAACGGTTCGGCTGGAAAAAGCCGGCTGGGCCCGCGCGTTCCGCACGGAGTGGCTAATGGGGGTAAAAGAGTTCGCGCCCGTTATGGGCAAGGGCGCGCTCACCGACCATGGCTGGTCGTTCCTCGCCTTATGGGAGTGGAACGACCAATGGTGCGAGGCGACGCCAGCCGAGCGGACCGAATACGACTTCGAGTGCGATATCGCCTTCAAGGGCGATCTGGCCCTCGGCGTCAACATCGCCGGCCGCCACCGCCTGGACTGGTCGCATGGCTGGCACCATCTCGGCGCCTGGGAGATCGACGGCCCCGATACGGCCGATGCCGCCATTCGCGGCCATGAAGAAGTAGCCGATTTCAAGTTCACCACATCGCGTCACATCGTGGGCCGGCTCGAGCCGCTCGCGGAGCTCATTGCGCCGAGGCACGCCTGACATGACTCAATCCGTCTGGATCCACTATTCCCGCCCGCGCCCGCACTGGTACCTCCTCGACGAGGCGCAGAAGCTTACCCTGACCGAGGCCTGGCAGGCCGTTCGCGACAAGGCCAGCGCCGGCGGCGCCCAGTATAATGGCCGCTTCCACATCCGCGGCCAGCACGACTTCCAGGAAGTCGAGATCTGGAAGTTCGCCTCGACGACCGAAGCATTCGAGCATTGGCAGGCGCTATGCGCCGCCCGCTACAACGAGTTCTTCGCGTTCTCCAACAATATCGGCCTGGAAACGGGCACATGAGCGAGCCGCTGCTCGAGGCGACAGGCATCCGGCGCACATTCGGCCATGTGCAGGCGCTGAAAGGCGCCGACTTCCGGGTCATGCCAGGCGAGATTGTCGCCCTGATCGGCGACAATGGCGCGGGCAAATCAACCCTGGTCAAGATCCTGTCGGGCGCGGACCGCCCGACCGGGGGCACGTTGCGGGTCGAGGGACGGGAGGTCAGCTTCACCTCTCCGCTCGATGCCCAGGATTGCGGCATCGCAACCGTCTATCAGGATCTGGCGCTCGCGCCGGATCTGACGCCTGCCGACAATCTGTTTCTCGGACGCGAATTGGTGCGCAAGGACTGGCTCGGTAGGTTCGGCTTCCTCGACCGACGCGAGATGCAGCGTCAGGCGATCGAGCAATTCGCCAAGCTCGGCGTGCAGTTGCGGTCGCAGCGCGTCTCGATCGCATCGCTTTCGGGCGGCCAGCGCCAGTCCGTCGCCATCGCCCGCGCCGCGATGTGGGCAAGCAAGCTGGTCATCCTCGATGAACCGACGGCAGCGCTTGGCGTCGTCCAGACGGCGCGCGTGCTGGATCTCTGCAAGCGCGTCCGCGACGCCGGCACCTCGGTGATTTTGATCAGCCACAACATGCCCCAGGTCCTCGAAGTGGCGGATCGCATCCAGGTCCTGCGCCTCGGTCAGACCGTCGCCGATCTGAAGGCCTCGGAGACCAGCGTCAACGACCTGGTCCGCGAAATGACCAGCGGACAAGCCAAGGAGATGGCAGCATGAGCAACGACCTTGCCATTGCACCCGTCGAGACCACCGAAGAGCGTTTGCTGCGCCTCGTCGCCAGCGGCTGGATTTTTCTCCTGCTCGTCGCGCTGATCACGATCTTCTTGGTGCTGCGTCCGGCCCAGTTCGGCTCGGGCTACAACATCCAGCAACTCTCGATCAATGCCGCCATCCTGCTCGTCCTCGCTGTCGGGCAGACCTACGTCATCATCACCGGTGGCATCGACCTGTCAGTCGGCTCCGTGCTGGTATTTGCCTCCGTCGTCTCGGCAAAGCTGATGCTTCTGCTTTCCGGCGCGGATGGCACCACTTACGGCACGACCAGCGCCGGTTGGGACATCATCGCCATCGGCATCCTGGCTTCGATGGCGGTCGGAGCCTTGTGGGGTGCGCTCAACGGCTTCCTGATCGCGGTCGCCAAGATCCCGGCGCTGATCGTCACGCTCGGCAGCATGGGCATGGCGCTAGGTGGCGCGCAGATTCTGTCGGGCGGCGTCGATGTCCGCGCCATGCCGGAAATGCTGGTCAATTATATCGGCTCCGGCCGCGTGCTCGGCATCCCGGCGCTGGTGGTCATCGCCGCCGTCACCGTGGTGCTGGCCGGGATCGTGCTTCATCTCACCCGCTTCGGCATGCATGTGTTCGCCGTCGGATCGAACACAGAAGCCAGCCGACGCAGCGGCATTCCCACCACGGCCCGGCTGATCCAGGTCTATGCGATCTCCGGGTTGATGGCGGGCATCGCCGCCGTCATGGCGAATGCCCGCTTCTCCACCACCACCATCAACGGCCACGCGATGGACAGCCTCGCGACCATCTCGGCCGTCGTGCTGGGCGGGACCAGCCTGTTCGGTGGTGTCGGCAGCGTTTTCGGCACCGTGGTCGGGGTCTTCATCCCGATCATTCTTCTCAATGGTTTCGTCATCCTGGGCATTCCGCCGTTCTGGCAGACCGTCGCCATGGGTGCCGTCCTGATCCTCGCCGTCTGGATAGACCAACTCAAGCGACGGCTTCGCAAACGGAGCTAGTGCCAAGCACAGCGCCGCAATATCCAAAAAAGGGGAACTAGAAGATGACCAAATCCATCGTTACCGCGGCTATGGCCCTCGCCATGGCATCGTTGGGCGCATCCAGCGCCTTTGCCCAGGACAAGGGCACTGTCGCTCTTGTGCTCGGCTCCAGCGGCAGCCCGTTTTATCAGGCCATGCAGTGCGGCGCGCAGGCCCGTGCGAAGGAACTTGGCCTCACGCTTACCGTTTCGGCCGCCGACCAGTTTGCCGCCGACGCGCAGATCCCCGTCGTCAACGCCGTCACCGCAGGCGGCCCCAATGTCGCGGCGATCGTGCCGACCGACATGCAGGCGCTGATCCCACCCATGCGCGAACTGGCCGAGCGCGGCACTAAGGTGATCACGGTCGACCAGACCATCGCCGACCCGTCAATCCTCAAGACCCAGGTCCTGACTGACAACAAGGCCGGCGGCGGCATGGCGGCGGACGCGCTGGCCAAGCTGATCGACGGCAAGGGCAAGGTGCTCGTTATCACCCAACCGCCGGGCTCGCTAGCCCAGGACGCCCGCGAGGCCGGCTTCGCGGAGACGTTGAAGGCCAAGTACCCGGACATCCAGTATCTCGGTCCGCAGTACCAGTCGAACGACCCGCAGCGCGCCGCCGAGATCATCACCTCGACGCTGTCTGCCCACCCGGACCTCGCCGGCGTGTTCTCGACCAACGACCAAGGCGCGATCGGCGCGATTACCGGCTTGCGCCAGGCCGGGGCGGTCGGCAAGGTCAAGATGGTTGCCTATGACGCCGCCAGCGCCGAAGTCGCCGCACTCAAGAACGGCGAACTGCAGGGCCTGATCGCCCAGAGCCCGAGCCAGCAGGGCGCGGTCGCCATGGACATCGCTGCTAAGCTGATCGCC
>NZ_JBEPSM010000010.1 GCF_040548815.1 Kaistia defluvii
CAAAACAGTTTAGTCACCGAGGCTCCGGCCTTGGTCGACTTGTTATCTGACATCGTAAAGAGAAGATTCATTCCGAGTGCCCTTCATCAGGGCACGTCCCCAGATTTGCAGGCTTGACCGCATGTAATCGGGATGGATCTCGAAGAAACTGGTTTTAACGTCATCGATGTTGTCCCGCGCCGAGCGGGGTGAGCATCGATAATGAGAGTGATCAAGTGATAGAAGGGCATTCGGTGGATGCCTTGGCGCTAAGAGGCGATGAAGGACGTGGTACGCTGCGAAAAGTTACGGGGAGCTGCGAACAAGCTTTGATCCGTAAATATCCGAATGGGGAAACCCACCCAGCGATGGGTATCGTGCACTGAATACATAGGTGTACGAAGCGAACCCGGGGAACTGAAACATCTAAGTACCCGGAGGAAAGGACATCAACAGAGACTCCGCTAGTAGTGGCGAGCGAACGCGGATGAGGCCAGTGGTTCATGTGAGACAACCGGAAGGACTTGGAAAGGTCCGCCATAGTGGGTGATAGCCCCGTACGGGTAATGCGAACATGGATCCTTGAGTAAGGCGGGACACGTGAAATCCTGTCTGAACATGGGGGGACCACCCTCCAAGCCTAAGTACTCCTTAGCGACCGATAGCGAACAAGTACCGTGAGGGAAAGGTGAAAAGCACCCCGACAAGGGGAGTGAAACAGTTCCTGAAACCGGATGCCTACAAACAGTCGGAGCCCAAGGTTTGTCCTGGGTGACGGCGTACCTTTTGTATAATGGGTCAGCGACTTAATCTGACGAGCAAGCTTAAGCCGATAGGCGTAGGCGCAGCGAAAGCGAGTCTGAATAGGGCATTCAGTTCGTCGGATTAGACCCGAAACCGGGTGATCTAGCCATGAGCAGGTTGAAGGTGCGGTAACACGCACTGAAGGACCGAACCCACGTCTGTTGAAAAAGACGGGGATGACTTGTGGCTAGGGGTGAAAGGCCAATCAAACTCGGAAATAGCTGGTTCTCCGCGAAAACTATTTAGGTAGTGCGTCGGATGAATACCTTGGGGGGTAGAGCACTGGATGGGCTAGGGGGATTTACCGTCTTACCAAACCTAACCAAACTCCGAATACCCAAGAGTACTATCTGGCAGACAGACGGTGGGTGCTAACGTCCATCGTCAAAAGGGAAACAACCCTGACCGCCAGCTAAGGCCCCCAAATCATGGCTAAGTGTGAAAGGATGTGGGGATCCCAAAACAACCAGGATGTTGGCTTAGAAGCAGCCATCATTTAAAGAAAGCGTAACAGCTCACTGGTCTAAATAAGGGTTCCTGCGCCGACAATGTAACGGGGCTCAAGCCATGTGCCGAAGCTGCGGATTTGATCTTCGGATCAAGTGGTAGCGGAGCGTTCCGTAAGCCTGTGAAGGAAGACTCGTGAGAGCTTCTGGAGGTATCGGAAGTGCGAATGCTGACATGAGTAACGACAAACAGTGTGAGAGACACTGTCGCCGAAAGTCCAAGGGTTCCTGCGTAAAGCTAATCTGCGCAGGGTTAGCCGGCTCCTAAGGCGAGGCCGAAAGGCGTAGTCGATGGGAATGAGGTGAATATTCCTCAGCCTGCGGGTAGTGACGAATGCCGTGTATTGTAGTGCCTTATTGGATTGGTGCTGCAGTGAAGGTGTTCCAGGAAATAGCTCCCGCTTATAGACCGTACCCTAAACCGACACAGGTGGACTGGTAGAGTATACCAAGGCGCTTGAGAGAATGGTGCTGAAGGAACTCGGCAAATTGCCTCCGTAACTTCGGGAGAAGGAGGCCCTCGTCTTGGGCAACCAGGGCGAGGGGGCACAGACTAGGGGGTAGCGACTGTTTACCTAAAACACAGGGCTCTGCGAAGCCGTAAGGCGACGTATAGGGTCTGACGCCTGCCCGGTGCCGGAAGGTTAAGAGGAGAGGTGCAAGCTTTGAATCGAAGCCCCGGTAAACGGCGGCCGTAACTATAACGGTCCTAAGGTAGCGAAATTCCTTGTCGGGTAAGTTCCGACCTGCACGAATGGCGTAACGACTTCCCCGCTGTCTCCAGCACCTACTCAGTGAAATTGAATTCCCCGTGAAGATGCGGGGTTCCCGCGGTCAGACGGAAAGACCCCATGAACCTTTACTATAGCTTTGCACTGGCATTCGTGTTTGCATGTGTAGGATAGGTGGTAGGCTTTGAAGCATGGGCGCCAGCTCGTGTGGAGCCATCCTTGAAATACCACCCTTGTGAATATGAATGTCTAACCGCGGTCCGTCATCCGGATCCGGGACCGTGCATGGTGGGTAGTTTGACTGGGGCGGTCGCCTCCCAAAGTGTAACGGAGGCGCGCGATGGTGGGCTCAGACCGGTCGGAAATCGGTCGTCGAGTGCAATGGCATAAGCCCGCCTGACTGCGAGACTGACAAGTCGAGCAGAGACGAAAGTCGGCCATAGTGATCCGGTGGTCCCACGTGGACGGGCCATCGCTCAACGGATAAAAGGTACTCTGGGGATAACAGGCTGATGATGCCCAAGAGTCCATATCGACGGCATCGTTTGGCACCTCGATGTCGACTCATCACATCCTGGGGCTGGAGAAGGTCCCAAGGGTTCGGCTGTTCGCCGATTAAAGTGGTACGTGAGTTGGGTTCAGAACGTCGTGAGACAGTTCGGTCCCTATCTGCCGTGGGTGTAGGAATATTGAGAGGATCTGTCCTTAGTACGAGAGGACCGGGATGGACGTACCTCTGGTGGACCTGTTGTGGCGCCAGCCGCATTGCAGGGTAGCTATGTACGGACGGGATAACCGCTGAAAGCATCTAAGCGGGAAACCCACCTCAAAACGAGTATTCCCTTGAGAGTCGTGGTAGACCACCACGTTGATAGGCCGGGTGTGGAAGTGCGGCAACGCATGTAGCTTACCGGTACTAATAACTCGATTGGCTTGATCATTCTCATTAATCCATGCTCATCCCAGGTGATCTCAAAGAGAGCACCGACATGCGAGATGAACATCGCTGACGCAAAAACCAGTTTCTGTGCTTCGCCGGCCTGGTGGTCATGGCGAGGAGCCTGAACCCGATCCCATTCCGAACTCGGCCGTTAAACTCCTCTGCGCCAATGGTACTTTGTCTTAAGACACGGGAGAGTAGGTCGCTGCCAGGCCTGCAAAGCACAGAAAATCAAACCCTTCGAGACACTCAATCTTCTCTCTACGATGACAAACACACAAAACCCCGCCGCGCGA
>NZ_JBEPSM010000012.1 GCF_040548815.1 Kaistia defluvii
GATGGACGATAAAATTCACCCGGTGGCGATCGAACACCTGCCGTTTTTCATAACCGCGCCGGGCCAGACGGACATCCTCTTCAACGTGATGGTCGTCTTCATGCTGGTGGCGATCCTTGTCGTCGGCAATCTGTACTTTCAGCTGCATGCCTTTCCCGAGCGCATGGCGCATCGCACCAATGTGGTGCAGATGGAAATCGTCGCCGTGCTGGCGCTGATCTCGCTCTTCACCCACAACCACCTGTTCTGGATCGCCGGCCTGCTGCTGGCGCTGGTCCGCTTCCCGGATTTCTCCAGCCCGCTGGGATCGATCGCCGGTTCGCTCGAGCGCATCGCCGGACAGCGCAACAGCGGCATGGATGAACCCACCCTGGCGGTCGGGCCGCACAGCACCCAGACACTGCCATCGCCCCCACCTCCCGGCAGGCCCGCAGAATCCGTCGTTTCCGACCTGGACGAACAGATACCCGGCCCGACCCCAGACGCCAACACGCCGAAAGAGGGACACTGAGCGATGCTCGAGTTGCTGCTCTGCTCGATGCTCACCATCCTTCCCGACTACCTCATTCGCCGTTACGGCCAGGGGAAGCGGATCGGTCGCGAGATCACCCTCTATTCGGTCTGGTACGAACTGCGCTGGGGCATCACCGCCTGCCTCATCCTGACGGTTTCGCTGATTACGCTGATCTTCTACTTCCACCCCTCGACCAAGAATGTCACCGCCGTCTTCCGCACCATCTCGATCCTGCCGGAGACGGCTGGCCGCGTCGCCAAGGTGTTCGTCGGCGTCAATGAGAAGGTCGAGGCGGGCGCCCCGCTGTTCCAGCTCGACGATTCCGAACAGCAGGCCGCGCGCGAATCGGCCCAGCGCCGCATCGCCGAGATCGATGCCGAGGTGAAGGTCGCGGAAACCGAGCTCGCCTCCGCCGATGGCGCCATCCGCCAGGCGGAGGGCGCCTATCAGCAGGCGCTGAACGAGCTGGAAACCAAGCAGGAGCTGATGCGCCGCAACGCCAATGTCGTCGCCACGCGCGAGATCGAGCGATTGCAGGTCGCCGCCGATGGCCGCCAGGGCGCGGTCGATGCGGCGATCGGCAACAAGCGCACGCTGCAGTCGCGGCTCACCTCGCTGCTTCCGGCCCAGCGCGCCAGCGCCGAAGCCGCCCTCGCCCAGGCCCAGGTCGAACTCGACAAGATGCTGGTGCGCGCGGGCGTCGCCGGCACGCTGCAGCAGTTCACGCTGCGGCCGGGCGACGTCGTCAACCCGATGCTTCGGCCCGCCGGCATCCTGGTTCCGGCCGAAGCCGGGCGGGTCGCCCTGATCGCCGGCTTCGGCCAGATCGAGACCCAGGTGATGAAGGTCGGCATGATCGCCGAGGCGACCTGCATCGGCAAACCCTTCACCATCCTCCCCATGGTCGTCACCCAGGTTCAGGATGTCGTGGCATCGGGCCAGTTCCGTCCGACCGACCTGCTGATCGACGTCCAGAAGCTCGGTCAGCCCGGCTCGATCACCGTCTATCTGGAGCCGCTCTATCCCGGCGAGCTGGAAGGCGTCCCGCCGGGCGGAAGCTGCATCGCCAACGCCTATACCAACAACCATGATGCGCTGGCGGACAAGAACATCAGCGGGCCGCGCTGGCTGTTCCTGCATGTCGTCGACGCCGTCGCGGTGGTTCATGCCGCGATCCTGCGCATGCAGGCCATCCTGCTACCCGTGCAGACGCTGGTCTTCGGCGGCCACTGA
>NZ_JBEPSM010000013.1 GCF_040548815.1 Kaistia defluvii
ACCCCGCCGCGCGACAACATCGCCGGCGGGGTTTTGGCGTTCTAGGAACAGGAAAAGGGAAATGGCGGAGCTAGGTAAGTCAAGGCTCGAAGCTCTCGAGCTCAGGAGCCAAATCCCCGCCGAACGCCAGTCGGCCGAGTAATGGAACCGCGACCGAAGAACGTTCGGTACCAAGGCACCGGACGAGCCGACCTCGAGCCCAAGCCCAAACCGCCCCGGCAATCCGGCGCCCCAGCGCAGTCGTCCATCGAGAACACCTCGGACGCTATGCATTCCGGAAATTGGGAGACGCGCCAATCCGACGTGCCAATGCCTTCAGTACAAGCAGCGCCGTTGCCACCAAGCGCGGCGATTGAACCTGCATTCTTGGCCATCGGATGATCCAGCCCGAAGCCCGGTGCGATTCACCGAACTGACGCGATCCGTCATCGACCTGGCGAAGTACCCCTTCTGTCTGCTTTTGCCAGAAACAGCTTTGGCCCTCGGCAGGGGAGGGGCATCCGAGCTTCCGAGCTTCCGAGCCGCGAAGCGGCACCGACTGGAGCGGCAGATCGCCAAACGTCGCCGTCCCCAATCCTCCTGTCCAAATGATTCGATGCCAGGCTTCGGAATCTGGCTGATCAACCCGGCCGTTCCGGCGGCCGCCGCCTGGCAGCGCGGAGGGGCCGGCCGCCTGGATTGGAGTCGGCCGAGCACGGTCTGCTGCGATTCGCCGTCTCGACACCCCTGGAATGCCGAAACGTCGCAAGGATCGGACTGGCGCCGCTTATTTGCAGTCACGCCGGCGGCTTTCGCAGGAAAAGACGCCGATATCCGCGCCGGACGGCGGCCTACCGGCACCCGACCCACCGCTTGGCGGCTGATATTTGGAGATTTTCAAATTTTGCCGCAGCTTCAAAATTCCGCAGGATCCTGCGGCGAAGCGGGGATGGAAAAGCGAGTTATGCACCCTTGTCCCCAGGCTCGCAGGGAACCATTTTGAGAATAGCGATTGACGGTTGTTGGGTTGGGGCCTATAACCCGGCTCAAGAACGCGGGCGGCACCGCTGCCGGCGAACGGAAAACTCGTCTCTGAGTTTTGTTATT